>JBCCLI010000429.1:0-5479 GCA_039026975.1 Bacteroidota bacterium
ACAGGGTATAGTTGGCCTGCCTTAGCGGGAAGTAGGTCAGGATAGCGGGGAGTCTGCGCTTGTAGAAGTCCCTTACTTCCTACCGTTTCAAAAAAGGTAGCGCTTGTCACCTCAGCCTTTACTAACTGACTGATCATTCCTAGTGTCCAGGAAGCGGCAAACATGGACATCTGTCTCACATCTACATGGAAGGGCAATTCTCCAGGAGGAGTCACTATCTCTCCTACCGCATCAGGATTCCACCGCATCTTTAAGCTAATTGGGCCTACATGTATGTCTTTCCCTTCAGTGAATTCATCAGCCGTTGCCACAGCAAAGGGAAGGGTATTCAGGTTTTCTACCATGGTGGCATGGTCAGTAGCATGCACCTGCGGATTTATAGAAAATACCAGATGGTCTATTTCATGCACGGGAAAGCGTTCTCTATTCAGGTGAGTGAAATAGGCATTAGTCCCTGCTCCTATATGGGCATCTGGAAAGTTTCTCCGTAGCATAGGCAGAACCTTATCTAGCGTCTGGGGAGTGGTAGTAAAGGGAAAGCGATTGAAAACATGGATAACATAAAGCTCAGCATGACTGTACTTGACTACTTTTTCCAGGGCTTGAATTTCCCGTTCTGTATCTTCAAAGAACAAGGCCATGGAAGGCAAATATCCTAGTGCTTGGGATTCCCTAAGCCCTCTTGTCCAGGCTTCTTCCCAGCCTTCCCGATATAGGTGTACATCTACCCAATAATGGGTGAAAGGGAGCTTCGCCAGCTGTGATAAGGCATAGGCAGATAAAGGACTTTCCTCTGATGACTGTCCTATGCCCAAAAAAGGTAACTCAAAGGCCTGTTTAGGTAGGCTCAGGCTTACTGCTAGCTCCTCCTCTTGAGGATGCCCTGAAGAGGTAGCTTCTACTCTAATCAGCTGGTGTATACTATCTCCTTTGGTTAGCTGTACGGGGATAGGAAGCCTGAGCGGCGTACAATAGGTTTTATAAGAATCATCCAGCCAATTACGCTGATCCTCTGTCTCAAACAGATCTCCCTCAAAGGTAATGCGTACTGCCTGCCCACCCTCGTAGGGGATATGCATATGCTGGATATCATAAAAAATCTGATCAGGGCTGATATGAATGGGAAACTGTTTCTCAGATGTTTTGCCTTCAGGATGCCTAAGGGTAATGGTGCGTCCTATGTTGTCCTTAGTAGAGTGAAGAACCGTAAACCCGGCTCTATTTCTCTGAAAGTCCTGCACTACCGTTCCCACTATCTCAAATTCCAAGCTGCTATCTGCATGCCCTTTTATTTGGCAGTTCCATCTCAGCATGGGCTCTCCTTCACGTTTAACTTCGCAGGTATAGCTAAGGCTGAAGCTATCCTCTTCTTTGGCTATCTGCTCTGATACTATTTCTATGGGTAAGGTATTCCAATTGTGATCTCTGACAGCATGATTAATCATTCTGAGTACTTCTATTTTTCCTAACCGAATGTATCTCAAAAAGCCTTTTTCATATACCATGGTCAGATGTCCGGCACGAAGGGGAGTCTGGCTAGGTAAGGGAGAATGACTACCGTAAGCTATCAATGAATCTATATCCATGCCCTAAAAATAGAGAGATAACATAAGAATGCTATCTCTCTGAATGGTGAATAATTAAAAAACCCCTAACAAGTCATGTCTATGTGTTGGGCAGGTATTGTAGCATCTTCTATGCTGTATTCTCCTGCCCTTTTCATTGTATTTGATACTAAGGTAAGGGCTGTTTATATGCTATGCTGCGGCGTTCCCTTTTCGGTAGGCTCATTTATTGGAGAGGCTATTCTCAATGAGGATTAGGTAATAGACCATGGCATACTCTGGTAATTCTCCATTCTTTAGCTAGCATTTCTGCCTAGCAGGTTCTATCAGAAATCCATATATAAAAGGGTCTATTACCGAGTTTTAACACTCGATTTGGCAAATACACGCCATGTAACTGCCTATTCTGAAACAGCTTGTGAGCCTCTTCCCTGTTTATCATACTACATCTGAGGGTGGGACCAGAAAATCGGAGGGCCCCATTTCTTAGGAGAAGATGATGAGGACTCAATAGGTTTCTCGATACAGCTAAGAACTAAGCTAGTTGAGGTGAATCTCTATGTCTTTTAATAAGGCCTGGAAGGTTTCCTTGGATGTGAGGAAAGACTCTTTTGTACTCCCCCAGCTTTCCCGATGAACGAGGAAGAGTTCATTGTACTCGTTTTGTAATTCGGCGGCCAAATAATAAAGGTTCTCAAAGGTATAAGATAAGTAGGGGCCGGTAGGTTCAGGTAACTGGCCTTTGTATTTTTCCAGTTCTTCTGCTTGGGTGAACAGTTCCTGAATATCTTGTCTCGCTTTAACTTGAAATTGTTCCTTAGTCATAAAAATAATAAGCAAAAATGTTAGTTCTGAGCCACCTGCTAGCAGGAGTCATGATCAGTTCGCAATAAATAAGTATATCTGAGGCCTAAAGGCTGGGTTACGAAAAATTTGGATTTGAGAATAAATGTACGTTTTCCCTATGTAAATGAACTACCTCATCAGATCCAGAGAATCGATGCTCATACCTTATCCCAGGAATTTTATAGGGAGAATTAGTCGCCCTCCTATTTGAAATGGAATTCCTGCCCCTTTACCTCTCTTGCTCAGGTAGAAGAGAGTAATAGGCAAGCTAAACCCCTCCATTTCATACACTATCCTCCCCACTTATATACGCAGTTAGCACCTTCCCATAAAGGAAAGATGCTAATTATATGTTCAAGAAGAACAGTATGTCTACTAGACTAGCCTACACTCAGTAAGACAGCAGATGTCCGGGCCTAGCAGTTGTGGTCATTTTCTTCAGCGGTGGCGCAAATCTGGTTAATTTGATTCCCTTCACTGCTACTTTGTATTCTTCCAGAGTAGGCGTTCTTCCCAGTATGGCGGAAAGCACCACTACAGGGGTGGAAGCAAGCAGAGATTCTCCTTTCTTACGCTCTGAGTCTTTTACTACACGGCCCTGGAACAGACGGGTGGAAGTAGCCATAACAGTATCTCCTTTAGCAGCTTTTTCCTGGTTTCCCATACAGAGATTACACCCAGGTCTTTCCAGGTATAAAATGTTATCATACTCCGTACGGGCCACTCCTTTAGGAGCCGAGTCATCAAACTCAAAACCAGAATACTTCTGGAGAATCTCCCAATCCCCCTCCTGCTTGAGTTCGTCTATAATATTATAAGTAGGAGCTGTTACTACCAGGGGGGCATTAAATTCCACCTTCCCATACTTCTCCTCTAAATTCCTGAGCATTTTGGAAACGATCTTGATATCTCCTTTATGGACCATACAGGAGCCTACAAAGCCTAAATCTACATGTTTCTCTCCTTCATAGTAGGAGAGTTCCCGGATAGTATCATGTGTATAGCGCTTGGATACATCCTCATTATGCACATCCGGATCTGCAATCATAGGCTCATCAATGATGTCCAGATCCACTACAAATTCTGCGTAGTATTTGGCATTCTCATCAGGTGCCAAAGGTGGCTTTTCTCCTGTTCTGATTTCATCTATTCGTTTGTTAGCCTTATCTATAAGGCCTTGTAGGACTTGCTTCTCATTATCCATTCCCTTATCTATCATGATCTGAATTCTCCCTTTAGCTATCTCTAGGGATTCAATGAGGGTATCAGGCTGAGAAATACAGATAGAAGCCTTGGCTTTCATCTCCGCAGTCCAGTCCGTAAAAGTAAAGGCTTGATCAGATGGAAGGGTCCCTATGTGAACTTCAATGATTCTTCCCTGAAAGACATTCTCTCCTCCAAATTTCTTTAGCATCTGAGACTGGGTAGCATGTACTACATCTCGGAAATCCATATGGTCCTTCATTTTTCCCTTGAAGGTTACCTTCACAGATTCCGGAATAGGCATAGACGCTTCTCCTGTGGCTAGCGCCAGGGCGACTGTTCCTGAGTCAGCCCCAAAAGCTACTCCCTTGGACATCCTTGTATGAGAATCTCCTCCTATAATAATGGCCCAGTCATTTATAGTGATGTCATTTAACACCTTATGAATCACATCCGTCATAGGGTGATATTTATGCAGAGGATCACGAGCTGTAATCAGCCCAAAGTCGTTCATAAACTTCATCAGCCTTGGGATATTCTCCTGAGACTTTTTATCCCACACGGAAGCGGTATGACAGCCTGACTGATAGCCTCCGTCCACAATGGGAGAAATCACTGTGGCGGCCATCATCTCTAATTCCTGGGAAGTCATCAGCCCCGTAGTATCCTGAGAACCGACAATGTTTACTTCTACACGCACATATGAGCCTGCGTGCAAGATAGCTCCAGAGGTACCTACTGCATTCTTATTAAAGATTTTCTCTACTGCAGTAAGGCCCTGCTGCTCATGAGAAACTTCTTTAGAAGGAGCAAAAACCAGCGGAACTTCTATCCCCAAGGTTTTAGCGGCAAAGGCTTGAAGTTTTTTTCCAAACACAATGGCGTAGGAGCCCCCGGCACGCATGAACTCCATTTTCTGAGGGGTAAAGGCACTGGAGACATCCATGAGCTCCTCCTCACCTCTATATAGTTTCTTGGTCTTGGTGTTAATGGTTAGGACTGTACCTGTGTCTACAGAATAAGCCTGTTCTAACACCGGCTCCCCATCTTCATCCATGATGAGATTTCCATCTGCATCATACTTCTTAACCCAATTTTTTAGATCTAGTCCTATCCCTCCTGTTACTCCTACTGTGGTAAGGAAAATGGGCGAGATCCCATTAGTGCCTGCCACTACTGGTGCAATGTTGATAAAGGGAACATATGGACTAGCGGGTTTCCCTATCCAGAGGGCCACATTATTCACCCCTGACATCCTTGAAGAACCTACGCCCATAGTACCTTTTTCAGCTATGAGCATAACTCGCTTATCCGGGTGCTGGTCTTGAAGTGCTAAGAGCTCTTTTTGGCGTTCCTCATCATGCTCAAACATACTCTGACCGTGTAACTCGCGGTCAGATCTTGAGTGGGCATCACTTCCAGGGGAAAGTAAGTCTGTGGAAATATCCCCTACCCCAGCTATATAAGTTACTACCTTAACCTCCTCCTCTAATTCCGGCAGCTTGGTAAAGAACTCTGCCTGCGCATAACTTTCAATAATATCTTTAGCAATCTCACTCCCATTTTGAAAGGCTTTTTCTAAGCGCTCTGTGTCTGCTTCATATAAGAATACCTGCGTCTTCAATACTTTAGCCGCTTCCTTAGCAGTGGCTTCATTACTTCCCAAGGCTAAATCCAGTAGCACCCTAACAGAAGGCCCCCCTTTCATGTGGGATAATTGCTCAAATGCAAAAGAGGGAGAAATTTCTTCTACAATGATTTCACCAAGTATGATCTCTTTTAAAAATTCAGCCTTTACACCAGCAGCACTGGTAGTTCCTGGTAGTACATTATAAATAAAGAAATGGAGAGAATCCTCCCTATGC
>JBCCLI010000430.1:0-5473 GCA_039026975.1 Bacteroidota bacterium
GAAAGCCCCGCAGAAATCAGTAGGCCCACCCCAATACCTATGACCACATAGGCGATGTCCAACTTGGTGATGCTACTCTCAGATTTTGGGGATAATACCCCTTTTTCTGCCAGCATCTTTTTGGTAAGATAGGTATACCTGCTGATGAAGTACACAATGAGTACGGCTCCGCTGATAATGATGAGCCCGCCTAATATATCTTCTAGTTGTTCCATAGCTGTTAAGTTAAAATTGTTCGCCTAGTACGCTCTCTAGTCCATGGACTAGAGAAAGCATCTTATCTGAATTAGTGAAAAGAACGATTCCGTATCCCCTTTCCATGATAAACATACAATAAGACTGGAAATCATGGTTGTTGCCAGTATGTAAATGCATAGTCCCAAACTCAGTGGGCTTCTGGGCAAAACCAAGCCCCCAGGCATTTTGGCCAGTTTCCTTGAGGAGCTTATTATCAGGCTTGAAAGTATTCTCTGGAGAAAGCATTTGGTCAAAGCTTTCCTTACTTAAGCCCTCTCTCTTGAGCATAGCTTGAATAAAGTGGGCATATTCATAGGCTTCTGAATGTATGCTGGAGAAAGCATTAAAGGTTTTGCCACTCCAGCCTCCCAGGCCATTATCTGTAGGACTCCCTTCCTTATGGCCGTAAACCTTATTGGTAGCCAAGTAATCATCCCAAAGGAAAGAAGTATGAGTCATCCCTAGCGGTTGAGTTACCTGCGCCTCAAAAATGGCATTGAACTTATCCCGCCAGCCTACGCCATTCAAGCCTCCAATTACAGCAGCTAAATATTGATAGGCTTCTCCAGAGTAGGTAAAGTCGGTTCCCGGTTTAAAGGGTAAAGAAATCATTTTACCCTGACTGGAGTTAGGAAAGCCTGTGCTATGTGAAAGCACCATTCTGGGCGTGATGCTTTGGTAGTAATCCTGTGAGGCACTGTCTATTCCTGGATGAGGGAAGTATTCATGCATGGGCTTATCCAGGTCCAGCTTTCCAGCATCTACCATCTTCATGGCGAAATAGGCAAATATGGGCTTGGAAAGAGAAGCTCCCTCAAAAATGTTATCCTTAGTTACTGCCTCCTTCGACTCCAGGTTTTGTACCCCAAAGACATTGTGATAGACGATCTCCTTATCATTTATGATGGCCAGAGACAAGCCGGGTACGTGAGCAGAATCCATCAGAAAGGCGATTCTCTCCTCAAGAAGTTGTGTGTTTACAGAAGAACCATCTACAGCTTCAATGGTCTTTTGCGCTAGTAAGCTGACTGAAATGAGCAGCAGACAAAGGGTATGAATAAAAAGTTTCATGTGTGTCCGGTTAAATGGTAAATGTGTTTGCTGTGAATTCACGAGCGTTGGACACACATGTGGAAGAAAAGGTTACAAAAGGAATGAAATTTTTTTGTTCTCAACCTCCTGCTTCCTTCTTTTCTACCCCATCAAGTGGAAGAACAGAAAGTCTTTAAAAGGACCTTCATAAATGACTCCAGAATTTCAGTCTTCCCATTTTCTACTGGATGATTCATCTCCCTTTGTGTTCATTTCACTGAATTTTCATCCTGAATGTAGCTACCCCCATCTAATTTATGGTTGCCTTTCAGAACCTCACCAATTAATCGCATTCAATGAACACCATGACCTTGTTTTCAATCCTTAAGAAAGTAACCCTTTGCTTAATGGCTATTTCTTCCCCTCTCCTATTCTTTGGCCAGGGAGATCATCTACTGCTAAATCAAATCATTCAAATTCAGGAGGTTGAAAGGGAATATCACTTATTTTTACCTGACCTAACTGAAGACGCTCCCGTAGTCATCCTGGTTCACGGGTTTGGGGATAATTTTAATGATGTAATAGGGATAGATTCTAGTGGCTTAGCCTTAGAAGAAGGGGCATTTCCCTACAGGGTCTGGCTGGATATAGCTGAGGAAGAGAATATTATCCTGGTAATTCCTAATGGAACCCCGGTAGGTGGACAGCTTGGCTGGAATGATTGTAGAGGGGGAGATATTGGTAATCCAGAGGAAGATGACCTTGCCTTCATAGCCTCTCTACTAGACTTGGTTCTTACCACCTATAATGCAGATAGGAACCGTGTCTATGCCACGGGAGCCTCTAATGGCGGGCAAATGTGTATAAGATTGGCTCAGGAGATTCCCGAAAAAATAGCAGCTATTGCATCTATTTCTGCTAGTAATGCGGCAAACTCAGAATGTGCAGAAAGTGCCATACCCATACCAGCATTATTTATAAACGGTACAGAAGATCCTTTGCTTCCCTATGAAGGAGGCCAAATGGTTGGAGGAAGGGGAGAAGTTTTTTCCGTTGAGCAGACGGTAGCGTACTGGGTTCAGAGAAATTCAGCAGACAGTATACCAGAGGTAATGTCCATTGAAGACATTAATGTAAATGATGGCTGTACGGCTACAAAATTTTCTTATAAAAATCAGGATAATGAGACCGTAGTAGTACTTTTTGAAATGCTTAACGGGGGGCATGCTTCTCCAAGTATCATACATCGGTATGGGTTCCCTCTCGTCCCATTCGGGCTGGGCAACCAAAATGGTGATATAGAAATGGCTCCAGAGGTTTGGGACTTTTTTAAGGACAAGCTTAATGTTGGACTTTCATCTTCTACTACTTTGTTGGGTCCAGCTTCAGGTCAGGTAAACGTTTACCCTAATCCGGCAAGAGATGTAATCATGATCGATGTTGAGGGCCTAACAAGCACTTTAACAGCTGCTTCTTTATTTAATTCTTCCGGACAACTAGTAAAGAGATATGAAAATCTATCCCAACCCTTACATGTACCGGAGATCCCTTCAGGAATGTATTTTTTGAGAATGGAATCAAAAGAAGGGGTTATGTTTCAAAAAATGCTCAAAGAATAAAGTTGATGTATGTGCGTGTCGTTATGGGCAATGGCTCATAACGACTTTTTCGTTACCCAAATTATATCCCTAATTTTCACTACGTTATTTAAAATAAGGTAGGCTTAAGTACAGCGAATATAGATCTTAGGATCATAGACAGGTAAGCTTTTTAAATACGCCTCTTTCTAAAAGGAAATAAGGCACATGTCTAATCTACTAGTGTTAGGCTTAGCTGATCTTAATTCTCTCAGCGTGTCCCAGTAATCCGACCCCTCCTCCGGAATGAATAATAAGTATGTTACCTTCCAGTTTTTGACCGTGTATGATATGCTTAGCTGTCATACATAGTTTAGCAGAATAGATAGGATCCGTGAGAACGCCCTCTTGTTGGGCAAACTCCTTAATAAAAAGACTGAGACCCTGATTTACTTGTCCAAAGGATTTTGCTGTCATAGGCTGGTACCAATGTATAGGGGGGAGCTTAGGCGGTACACCTATAAGTTCTTCCATCCATCCAGCCACTTTTGAAAACATAGGTTGGTAGTCTTCTTTAGGGTCTCCAATTTTTACTAAATGACACTGAACCTTTCTTTCTAAATATCCCAGCATATAGGCAGTACATGCTGCGGTAAATCCAGTGCCGGCATCCATGAAAATATGATCCATGTCTACCTCTAGTTGTTGCTCATTTCGTAGGAGGTCCAGGCATAAAGTTGCAGCACCTGCAACTGATTCCCTCACAGATCCTCCTTCCGGCAGGATAAATACCCTATGTGCAGCTTTAGAGGCATAAGCCTGAGCACCTTCTGTAACAGTTTCCCACTTTTTGGAGGGGATCCATTTAATTTGATCAGATTGGGATAGTAGTTGTGTTAAAAACCAATTCCCTTTCGGCATAAGTTGGTGGGCTTCTTTCAGCCAAAGAGAGTAGGGGAGATGGTTTTCAATCAGTAACTGGAGAATACCGCAAACGTGATTGGAGAAAGCTGTCCCTATTACCAGGGTTTCTTCTACCTGTTGATTCTGAAGAAAAGGGAGTAAAGAAGCGTATTTCCGCTTTTTATACCCACTGATCCCAAAGCTGGATTCATCTTCCCTCTTCATAAATACCTTATTTTGGGAAGATGAGAAAGTGGAAAGGGGATGTACCCTGCTTTCATAGAGTAGCTCTTTATCACAAAAGTCCCAAACTATGCTAAAGAGATTCTTAGCTTGTACAGAGGTGTGCTTTCTGTTGAATTCCCTTTCCATGTGCAGAAAAGATACACTTTTTTGTATAACTTAGCGGCCAACCAGACGCATCTATATGACATTAATATCTTCTATTTCAGGGATCAGAGGTACCATAGGAGGAAAGATCTCTGAGAACCTGACTCCCATTGACATTGTAAACTTTGCTGCTGCTTTTGGAACCTGGTTAAGTTTTAAATCTGGTTCTGGTAGGCGAGTAGTGATAGGACGAGATGCCAGACCATCCGGAGAGATGCTACAAGGGCTTGTAAGTCAAACGTTAGTAGGATTAGGATTTGAAGTAGTGGACCTGGGATTATCCACTACACCTACAGTAGAAGTAGCTGTACCTGACTTAAAGGCAGCTGGGGGGATCATTCTTACTGCCTCACATAATCCTGTTAACTGGAATGCATTAAAACTACTGAACCATAGAGGCGAATTTGTCACCAAGAAGGATGGACTGGAAATCATGGAAATCCTGCAAAATGGGTTCTACCAATTTAGTGGAGTGAAGGAGTTAGGGAAGGTGACAGTAGAAACAGACTATGTAAAAAAGCATATAGATAAGATTCTCACGCTGCAACTGGTGGACAGGTATGCCATTAGAAAGGCAAATCTGAAAGTAGTAGTAGATGGGGTGAATAGCAGTGGAGGGCTGTATGTGCCACAGCTTTTGAAAGCCCTGGGAATAAAAAAGATCGTAGAGATAAATTGTGAGCCAAATGGATGGTTTACCCATAATCCTGAACCACTTGCCCAAAATCTGACGGAATTATGTGAGGCAGTACGTAAAGAGAAAGCAGATCTGGGTATAGCGGTAGATCCTGATGTGGACAGGTTAGTCTTTGTAGATAATGAAGGAAATATGTTTGGGGAGGAATATACCCTGGTAGCAGTAGCAGATTATGTGCTAACCCATACAAAGAGTGCCGTAGTATCCAATCTTTCCTCCAGTAGAGCACTAAAGGACGTAGCAGAAAAACACGGTTGTAGGTATTACGCATCAGCGGTAGGGGAGGTGAATGTAACTGAGATTATGAAGCGTACAGATGCCTTAATAGGAGGAGAAGGAAATGGAGGAATCATCTATCCTGAGTTACATTACGGAAGAGATGCCCTGCTAGGAATAGCCTTATTTCTTTCCCATCTGGTGAAGAGTAAGATGAACTGCGCAGAACTGAGGGATACCTATCCTGACTACTTTATGGCAAAAAAGAAGATCCAACTGCTAGAGGGAATTAACCTGGAGGAAATCCTCGCCTCTTTTAAAGCAAGCTACAGTAATCATAAAATTAATGATGTAGATGGCGTCCGGGTAGATTTTCAGAACTCCTGGGTCCACTTGAGAAAGTCTAATACAGAACCCATCA
>JBCCLI010000431.1:0-5454 GCA_039026975.1 Bacteroidota bacterium
ACCATATCTTCATGAGCCTATCTGGACTGTCTTGATCCCCAAATAGGATGTTCAGTATAGGAGGAAAATCTTGCCGTTTAGCCTTATTTTTCCACGAATTCAATATGCGAGAATCATAATATTTACTATTTACCCTAATTTGCAAGCGTAAAAATCAGAGAATTATGAAGACTTAAGTTTCTGAAAATTCCTTTTTGCCTGAAAATATGCTAGACTGGGAATAAAGGGGTTGTACCTTACTTAGGTGAGAACCATTACATATGTGAGAATGTAATTGGCTATTGTAGCGAATAATCAGAATGTAATTGGTATTATTGACCTCAATAACATCAATAAGTACATGAAAATACTAATCACAGGTAACTTGGGATATGTGGGTCCTGGCCTGGTAAAAGAGCTGAAAAAGCATCATCCTAATGCTCATTTGATAGGATTTGATATAGGGTATTTTTCAAAATACATCACTTCCATTGGTATAACACCTGAAGCATATCTAACCCAACAGTACTACGGTGATGTTCGTGCTTTTCCTTCAGAGCTTCTGGAGGGAGTAGATACAGTCATTAGCCTGGCTGCTATTTCCAATGATCCTATAGGAAACCGGTTTGAGAATGTTACGTTGGATATTAATTATCACGCCAACATTGAATTAGCTAAAAAAGCGAAAGAAAAAGGGGTAAGAAGATTCATATTTGCTTCCAGTTGTAGTGTATATGGCTCAGCAGAAGAAGCACCTAGAAAAGAAGCCTCCTCCCTGAATCCATTGACAGCCTATGCTAAATCCAAAGTATTTTCAGAGCAATCCTTGGAAGAGTTAGCTGATGACCAGTTTATGGTCACTTGTCTTAGGTTTGCTACAGCATGTGGGATGAGTGAAAGACTTAGGCTAGATTTGGTCTTAAATGATTTTGTGGCAGGTGCTATTACTTCAGGAAATATTACTATTCTAAGTGATGGAACACCCTGGAGGCCCCTCATACATGTGTTAGACATGGCGAGAGCCATCAGATGGGCACATGAGCGAGAGGCTTCGCAAGGAGGAAATTTCCTAATAATGAATACCGGAAGTAATGTGTGGAACTACCAAATCAAGGATTTAGCAGAAGAAATACATGCCATCATCCCTGAAACGGAAGTATCCATTAATCAGAATGCTGAGCCTGATAAGCGCTCTTACCGAGTAAATTTTGACTTATTTAAATCATTAGCGCCTGAGCACCAGCCCGCACATGATTTATCTACTACCATAAAAGGCCTAAGAGAAGGACTAGAGGGGATAGGATTTACTGATTCCAATTTCCGGGAATCTAAACTGATCAGGCTTCATGTCATTAATGACCTATTAGGGAAGAATGTATTAGGAGACTCTTTGGAATTAGTACCATGAAATTCACGGAGACAAAATTACCTGGCGCTTACCTTATAGACTTGGAACCATTCCAGGACCACAGGGGCATGTTTGCCAGGACTTTTTGTAAAAAGGAATTCCATGAAATAGGTCATCATAAAGAATTTGTTCAGTTTAATCACTCCAGGACTGGGAGCAAGGGAACACTCCGAGGCATGCACTACCAGCTTCCTCCCTTCACAGAAATAAAATTGATTAGGTGTATAAGAGGGGCCGTATATGATGTCATCATAGATTTAAGAAAAGGGTCTCCTACCTTTTTACAGCATGTGGGCGTGGAGTTGACGGAAGAAAAGCAGAACATGATCTATGTACCTGAAGGCTTTGCGCATGGCTTCCAAACCCTTACTGATGATGCAGAGCTTCTGTACAAGCATACAGCTTATTATACCCCAGGCAGTGAAGGAGGACTTAAGTATGATGAGCCTAGGGTAAACATAGTATGGCCTATAGACCCTCAGGGATTATCCAAAAGAGACTTATCAGCAGCATATCTCTCCCCATCTTTTGAAGGGATAGACATACAATGTATACCTCAATCAGTAGAAAATCTTACTTAGTTAGAACGATATAAAGAAAACCTCTTACCTAACATATATGTCAGCAGCAAGTCCAAGTTCCAAGGTGTCCTTTAATGAGAAACTCGTAGAGAGAAACTGTAGATTCTGTAACGCCAGCCTGGATCACTCATTGGTAGACCTGGGGACTTCTCCTTTATGTCAGCGACATGTCACGCCCGAAAAAGCGAATGATATGGAACCTTTCTTTCCCCTTCATGCCTTTGTCTGCCAAAACTGCTTCCTGGTGCAGCTGGATGAGTTTGTTAGCCCTGATGAGATCTTCAGTAATGAGTATGCGTATTTCTCCTCATATTCTACTTCCTGGCTGGCACATGCTAAGAAGTACACGGATAAGATGCAGGAAATGCTGAGCATGGGGAAAGATAATCTGGTGGTAGAGATAGCCAGTAATGATGGATATTTGCTACAGTATTTTGTTGAGAAAAAGGTACCCGTTCTGGGAATAGAGCCCACTGCTAACACGGCAGAAGCAGCCAGAGAAAAGGGGGTGAGAACTGAAGTAAAGTTTTTCGGAATAGAGACAGCTAAGGAGATGTCTGCCAAATACGGGAAGGCAGATTTACTGCTAGGTAATAATGTCCTGGCTCACGTTCCTGACATTAATGACTTTGTTGGAGGGATGAAGATCATGCTGGCTGAAGAAGGGGTCATTACCATGGAATTCCCTCACCTCCAGCGTCTCATGGAGGAAAACCAGTTTGATACTATCTACCATGAGCATTTCTCCTACCTATCATTTACTACGGTAGAAAAAATCTTTGATCACCATGGTATCACCCTATTTGATGTGGAGGAATTACCTACCCATGGAGGGTCTATCAGAATTTTTGGAAGGCATAAGGATGATGAAAGTAAGCCCCTAACAGCAAGAGCCTTGGAAATGCATGCCCGGGAAATAGAGATGGGCTTTCAGGACTTGAGTTTTTATGCTGACTTTGAAGAGAGGGTGAAAGAAACCAAAAGAAAAATCCTGGAGTTTCTAATAGGGGTTAAAAGAGAAGGAAAGCAGGTAGTGGGATACGGCGCTCCCGGAAAGGGAAATACCCTATTGAACTACTGCGGAATCAGAACAGACTTCCTGGATTACACAGTTGATAGGAACCCCCATAAGCAGGGGAACTTCTTGCCGGGAACCAGAATTCCTATTTATGATCCTGAGAAAATCGGGGAAACCAAACCTGACTACATATTCATTCTGCCCTGGAACCTGAAAACTGAAATTATAAACCAGATGAGCTTCGTGAGAGAGTGGGGGTGCCAGTTTGTTATCCCTATTCCAGAGTTGACCATCATAGCATAACATTTTTTACATCATTCATTTGCAAGCATGAAAGTGGTACTTTTTTGTGGCGGCCTTGGCACTAGATTACGTGATTATTCAGAGACTATCCCTAAACCCATGGTAAAAATAGGGTATAGGCCTATTCTCTGGCATATCATGAAATATTACGCACATTACGGACATAAGGAGTTTATCCTTTGCCTTGGATATAAGGCAGATATGTTCAAACAGTATTTTGTGAACTATAATGAATTTCTCTCTAATGATTTTGTCCTCTCTAATGGAGGGAGAGAAATGCAAATTTTTAACAAAGACATTGAAGACTGGAAAATCACATTCGTAGATACGGGGGTAAAGTCCATCATAGGGCAGCGGCTGATGAAGGTGAAGGAGTATTTACAAGGTGAGGAGAAATTTCTGGCGCACTACACAGATACCCTCTCAGACTGTCATTTGCCTGATCTGATTGATTTCTCTGAAAAGCATGATGCTACTGCTACCTTCCTGGCAGCTCAGTCTACCCAGTCTTTCCATGTAGCCCAGGTAAAAGAAGATGGACTCGTGGAGAATATAGCTCCTATTTATGATGCAGGTCTATGGATTAATGGAGGCTTTTTCGTGCTGAAAACGGAAATCTTTGACTATATGAATTATGGGGAAGAGTTGGTAGTGGAGCCCTTCCACAGACTGATAGAAGAAGACAAGCTAGTAGCCTTTAAGTACAAAGGCTTCTGGGCGGCTATGGACACTTTCAAAGATAAGATGATGCTGGATAACCTCTATGCACAGGGTAATCCTCCATGGGAAGTATGGAACCAGCCAGATAATCATTCTCGTGAACTGGAAGCCATAAGCTAACTATGATAGACCTAAGATGGAACGTTCCTGAAGGTAGAGGATTAAATATCCTTTGCCTGGGAGCGCATTGTGATGACATAGAAATAGGCTGCGGAGGGACTCTTCTGAAATTGATGGAGACTTATGAAATTGAGAAGCTGAAATGGGTAGTATTTGCCTCTAATGAAAAGCGAAAAGCAGAAGCAGAAGCAGGAGCAGCTGCCTTTCTACAGAATTTACCACAGTCCAGTGTGGACGTATTTAGTTTTAGAGACGCTTTCCTTCCGTATTCAGCTGTTGAGGTGAAGGAAAAATTTGAAGCTATCAAGAAAGAAATAGAGCCAGATGTAATATTTACCCACTACAGGCATGATAGGCATCAGGATCACAGGCTATTATCTGATCTGGCCTGGAACACCTTCAGAAATCATATGATTTTGGAATACGAGATTCCTAAATATGATGGGGATATGGGTATTCCTAATGGCTTTGTTCCCATTACGGAAGAACAGGCGGAGAAGAAGATTCAGATTATACTGGATGCGTATGCGAGTCAGAAAGTTAAGCACTGGCTAGACAGAGAGACGCTGATCTCCCTTATGAGGTTAAGAGGAATGGAGTCAGTTACCCGTTACGCAGAAGCATTTCACTTGAGAAAAATCGTTCTCTAATCATGGAAGCCACCAAGGAGAAAATATCAACCCATGGTACCTGGATGCGGGAATTAATGGAGAGGCTATATCCAATATGTAGAAGCATTACGGGAGATGGGGTCAGGCAGAGTCTGGCTATTCTCCAGGAATTAAATCCATTAGAGATCTTTGAGGTCCCTACAGGAGAGCAAGTATTTGACTGGACTGTCCCAAAAGAGTGGAATATTAAGGACGCTTGGATCAAAAATGCCAAAGGAGAGAAGGTAGTAGACTTTCAGGAGCATAGCCTTCACATGCTAAACTACAGCATACCCATTCATGAGAAGATGAGTTGGGAAGAACTAAAGTCTCATATTTATACGCTTCCTGATCAGCCTGATTGGATTCCCTATAGAACTTCCTATTATAGTGAGAACTGGGGATTCTGTATGCGGCATAAAGACTATGAGCTTCTGGGTGAAGGAGAATATGAGGTATTCATTGATAGTAGGTTGGAAGAGGGGTACCTTACGTATGGAGAATTTTTCATTCCCGGGAGAAGTAAAGAGGAAGTTCTGTTTTCCACCCATATCTGCCATCCTTCCTTAGCTAATGATAACCTAAGTGGGATGCTGGTGTGTAGCATGCTTGCAAACTGGCTGAGAAATAGAGAGAATAGATATAGCTACCGCTTTGTGTTCATTCCTGGTACCA
>JBCCLI010000432.1:0-5444 GCA_039026975.1 Bacteroidota bacterium
CTCCCTCATGAACACCCCCTTATTTGACTTGAGAAAGTACAAACTATCAGAAAAAGAGAAGGAAAAAATAGATAACCCTGAGCCCTGGTCACAGGAGTGTGAATTTATAAGCGGAGACAAACAGGAATTTTGGGGAAATATAGCGTATACGCATTTTGTTTTACATCAAGAATCTTTCATTCTAACAAGGATTACGGACATAAGCTCGCAGAAGGAGGCCGAACAGGCCCTTATCATAGCTAAAGAAAAAGCAGAAGAAGCTACCCTCTCCAAGACTCAATTCCTTTCTACCATGAGTCATGAAATCAGGACTCCCATGAATGCAGTCATTGGGATGACCGGTCTCATGTTAGAGACAGAGTTGGATGAAGAACAGCGTGAATTTGCAGAAACCATCAGAATCAGTGGCGAAAACCTATTGGGAATCATTAACGATATCCTGGACTATTCTAAGATAGAATCCGGGAAAATGGAGTTAGAGGAGCAGAACTTTGAAATCATCAATCCGATAGAAGATGTCCTGGATCTTCTTTCGTCCAAAGCTGCCGAAAGGAAATTAGAGCTCCTATATTATTGCGAGCAGGATGTGCCTAAAGCCATCATCGGAGATCTGACCAGAATTAGGCAAGTCCTCCTTAATCTGATTAATAATGCTCTGAAATTTACTCATGAGGGAGAGGTATTTGTTTCTGTGAAGTTAAAGGGGAAGAAGAATGGTAAGAACCTCATTGAGTTCGCAGTTAAAGACACGGGTATTGGGATTCCAGAGGATAAAATGCATAAACTATTCGAATCATTCTCCCAAGTAGATGCCTCTACTACCCGTAAATATGGAGGTACAGGACTCGGACTGGCTATTTGTAAAAAGTTAGTTAACCTCATGGGAGGAGATATTTGGGTAGAAAGTGAAATGGGAAAAGGCTCTACCTTCTTCTTTACTATAGCTGCTAATACAGGAGTATCAGAAGAAAAGAATCCCTTCCAGGGGAATATGGCAGATCTGAAAGGAAAAAGGGTACTAATAGTAGATGATAACCATACTAACCTAAAGATTCTCACCTGGCAGTGTAAAAATATGGGACTAAAGGCACTGACAGTTTCTGACCCTACCAAGGTTCTGGGAATCATAGGGCAAGAGACCTTTGACCTGGCTATATTTGACTATCAGATGCCGGAAATGGACGGAGCAGAATTAGCTACCAAAGTGAAAGTAGCCTTTCCAGAACTGAATACCCCTATTATCATGCTGAGTTCGCTAGGGGCGGAGTTAAGTCCAGCGGATAAGTCCCTATTTGAAGTATACTTAAATAAACCTGTCAGGCAGGCCGCCTTATGCAAGCATATCATTAAAGCTTTACTGAAAAAAGAAGCCTCTCTGAATGAGCAGGCTGATACCCGGGAGACCCAGCAGAAGGTTACTGGAGAGGTAACCATGGAATCCCGAAAGCTGCGGATACTATTAGCTGAGGACAACCTCGTAAACCAAAAAGTAGCTACCCGTATCTTGGGAAAACTAGGCTATGTACCAGATATAGCCTCTAATGGGCTAGAGGCTGTCCAAGCGGTGGAAACCATAGACTATGACCTGGTATTCATGGATATGCAGATGCCTGAAATGGATGGGATAGAGGCCACCAAAGAAATCATCAAAAGAGCAGGAGATGGTAAAAGGCCCTTGATCATTGCGATGACAGCTAATGCTATGAAGGAAGATCAAGAGAGATGCTTTGCCGCAGGTATGGATGATTTCATCTCTAAACCTGTTAAGAAAGAGCGGATAGAAGAAGCCCTCCTCAAGTGGTTTTTCTCCCAGCCTTCTGAAACCCCCTCCTAGCCTATACCCTCTCCTTATCTCAGAAAGATGTTAATTCCAAAATCCATATATATTGATTTTAGAATTAAATTGATATCTTGAATGTGGAAGAAGGAGCTTTCTCATGAAAAAACGACTGGTATGGAAATTACTAGCCTCCCTGGATGCGCCAGAGAGAGAGTATTTCCTGAAATGGCTGAAGGTGGAACTCAATCAAACCCAGCAGTATGTGCAAGAACTTGCTACTATTCTGGTATCTATTTATCCCCATCCCCAGTCGTCCTATGAAATCTGGCCATCCCTCTACCCTGAGCAGCCTTATGATGATGGTAGATTTCGGAAACTAGCCAGTGACCTCAGCTCCCGGCTAGAGGAATTTGTCTCCTGGTTAGCGTTCAAAGAAGATAGTGTACAAAGTAAGGTGCAGGTACTTCGCTTTTATGAGCAGCGAAACCAACTGGCTCTTTTTGAGAAACATTACAGAAAACTTAAACGTGAGCTGGAAAAATCTCCTGTAAAAAATGCTACCTATTTTCGGACACTATATGAGGTGGAGACAGAGTACCAGCGACTTAAAGTAAAGGAAAGTCAGAAAGTACGGCCTGAACTACTTGCGTCTATTAGCTTATCCCTGGATAGCTGGTGGTTACAGGAAAAGCTGCCAATTTCTCTAAGAGTGAAGATACGGGAAATGCAGGGGTATCAGCCTCAGCATTATTTTTTACTTCAGAATATTCTTGAAGAAATACGATCCCATCCTGCTTTCTATGAACAATCTCTCATCAAGATTTATGTAGACGCCCATAATATGCTAGCAAATGCGGAAGTGCCAGATACCTCTTCTCTATTGGCCTTTCTCACAGAGGAAAAAGGACATCTTACGGATATAGAATTCATCAATATATTCTATCTGATACAGAATTACCTGGTTAGGAGAATTAACATAAGCATAGAGCAGGAGTATATAGAACAACTCCAATCCTTATTTGAATGGGGAATTAAGCACAAGATCATCTTTCAGGATGACCACCTCCCCTGGCGTTCTCTCTATAATATAATTGCCGTATTACTAAACTTATCCCTGGTGGAGATAGCAAATACCTATCTTCATACCTACATTCACTATGTCTCGGAACAGGATAGGGAGGAGACCCAGAGATTTCTGGATGGATTTATCTCCTTTTTTGCAGGAGAATACAGAAAAGCTTTAGACATCTTTAGTGTGCAGAAGTTTCAAATAGACTTATTCGAAGTCTCCGCAAGAAGTTTCCTATTGCAGATCAACTATGAGCTAGGAATTGCGGAACCTAGCTGGTTAATCAGCCAGGCAGAAACATTCTCCAAATATATTAGAAACAAAAAAATCCAGGCTAAGATCATTGAGTTCCACCTTGCCTTTTCCAAACAGTACATAAAATTGAACAGGTTGTTTGATAAACAAGACCTGGAACACTTACTGAAGGATGTTTCACAAACCTCCAATACCCACAAAAAAAGGTGGCTGACAGAAAAGATTAAAAAGAAAATGGGGTGAAGGCCGTGTTTGAACTGATAAGTCCTATCATTAAGTATGGCTTTTCAAGAACTTTCATCTTCAAGCACGACCTAGGCTATCATAACTAGCCCAGCCCATTTTAGTAGACCCTTCCCTTCTTAGGGTCTATACCCTATCCATTGTCTCATCATGTAATAGAAAGAAGTCAAATCATAGTTACCCCAAGGGAAGGAGCTTATTAAAAAGGGAGAGGTTTCCTGCCTCACCTGCCTATGGCTCACATTTCCTACTTGAGTCTCATTAGTAATAGCAAGAGCTGAGATAGAATTAGCATGGCGTTTAGGCGCTTCAAGCACCTTAGATCGAGTGTCTGGTTGAGATCTCATGCCATTCCTCATGATGATGACGTCTATTTCAGTCATGATTTGCGCCTGAGATTCTGGGGGGGCTAAGAATAATAAGCAACCAAAAAGTAGGAGTGCATTACGTAGGTTTACAACAGAAGACTTAGTACGGGAATTTACAAGAGAAAAGATTTTTAGCATGTTTCTATATCCAAATATGTTTGGGCACATGTCCAGATAGAAACTAGGAATAATCAAAAGTAAGAGGATGCCTCCACACCCCTAAATCAGTTTTAAGGGGAATCTCACCTCTTTTTTAGGGATATCTACTTTTTAGTAATGAATTAAAAGTTAAACGTATATACTATTTTCCCAATATTTGAGGTACCACAGGGCTCAGAAATGACCAAATTTTTACACACAAGTGTTCAAATCTTACACGTTTAATGAATAAAATATCCCTCATTTCAGGCCAGTTTTACTTCCATTTACATATGATTTAGGTCTCAAATTTTCTATTTGACTGATAATCAGGGTACTCCTATTTGGCATGATTAACTGATATGCAGTTACTGATAGTAAACAGGAGTAAAAGAGATGGTTAAGATCCAGACATCTGAATCTTAACCATTTATGAAAGTTATCTAACCGTTTAATCATTAGGAGATCCCATTCATGCAGAGTTTCAAACATTCCTGCCCTTCGGCCCTTTTAGTGGTCTAGCTTTTGTATCCTATATAACCGAACGGTATTCTGGAGTTACAAAAGCAAGGGCTGGGGAATATTCATGCAAAGCACGAATTCCCTGGCTTTTAGAGCAAGGGCTGGGGTTGATTCTCTGTCGGAGACAGATTGAGTCCCCCGGTTTTTTTTATTACTCATTTTTTTTCTCTATCCCGTAGGCTTCTGGAAACAGGCGTTTCAATCTCAGGTCAATATCATAAACGCTTACTACCCCATCTCCATTTTCATCTAATCCCCTATTCTGTTTGTAAGAATTGGAGGGCTTAGCATACAGAACGTAGCAAGGGTCCTGGTAGCGGGCTTTAGGGTATAACACACCCAGATATAAATCAGTCAAACTTTGGTATTCTCCATACCTGCTCCTTACTACCTGCAGGTACTTACAGACGTACTCCATCTGATGATGTGCTTGCATACGAGCTAAGTCAGAGGTTTGAACGTCCATTTCCTGAGCCACTACTGGCATGAACTGAATTAAGCCTACTGCCCCACTTCCCTTTCTATTCCTTACTGCGGGATTAAAACCAGATTCAGCTTTCATAATAGCCATCAGCCATTCGGGAGGAACCTGTAACTTCTGGGACACATCCTTCACTTTGTCAGAGAATAGCGCTACCTCTGGAATAAACCGCCTGGCGTCCTGCATGAGGTATAGCTGCTCCTCTCCGTGGAAAAACTGGTTCCAATCCATGGTTTTTACCTGAGTAGTATAAAGGTGGTAACTAAGGAGAGAGATCCAGCCTAGGTTCCAGTAGGGACTTTTCCAGAGAGACCAGCATTTTTGAAGTGTGATGAGGGTGTCCCTTACCCTTAATTGGGGGTACATTTTTCTTTTCATGATTTCAATAAGTTAAGAATGAGACATAGTCTTCCTGATCCCTGGTGCCGCCTTGAGAAGCAGGAATACCTTAAAGTAACACTTTAAATAAATTGATTGAATTACTTGAATATACGCCTTTTACCCTTAACTATTAATAGGGGAGAACTGACTTTTTGACAGCTGACTGGCAATAAGCTGATTGTCAGGAGAAAGAATGTAGGGCTGTTA
>JBCCLI010000433.1:0-5417 GCA_039026975.1 Bacteroidota bacterium
ATGTTCTAACACGAAAATATAGAGGTGTGCTGAAGTGAAGAAGAAAACTGCTACTTTCACACCTGACCTAAGCACACAAACCGAATCAAACCGTTCATGCATACTGTTACCTCAACCTCATGTCGTTTGGGATTGTTTCTAGTCCTATATCTATTTTCTGCCCACCTATTTTCACAACCTACCCCTGCATATACAGTTAGTGGTACCATCACCGGACCAGCAGGAAGCCCATTGGCGTATGCTAGTGTCATCTTGGATGAGTCTGTGAAAGGGACGGTAGCTGATAAAAATGGCTATTTTTCTCTCCTGGTGCCAGGAGGCGCTCACGTTTTTACCGTTTCCTACATAGGGTATGAGACCCAAAAATTGAATAAGACCGTAAGTGGAAATACCCAACTAAATGTTTCCCTAAAGGCAGATGAATTAGTATTGGAAGAGGTAGTGATTACAGATGATGGACGGGATCCTGCTTACACCATCATTCAAAAGGCCATAGATAACAGAAAGGCTAACGAATTTCCCTTTTCTACTTTTACACACAAAGCCTATACGAAGACCTTCATCAAGTTCAGGGATGATTTTGATGTGAATGATCTAAGTAAGTTTGGGTTGAGGGTGAAGCGGGATAGTAATGTGGTTACCCCACCTGAACTCCAATCAGAGATGATTTTCCTATCGGAGAATATTTCAACCTTATCCTTCCAGAAACCTGATAAGGTAAAAGAAACCATTTTGAGTTCACGGGTAAGTGGAGATTCTGAGCAGTTTAGCCTGGCAGGGAACCTTTTCAATAGATATAATCCCTATGAGGCGAGAACCATCATGCGTAATGTAGCTAACAGAGGGGCTATTTCTCCCTTATCTCCTTCAGCTTTTTTCCACTATGAGTTCAAGCTCCTGGGTACTACCCAAGAAAGAGGATATAAAAGCTATAAGATAGAAATGAAGCCCAGGCGAGCGGTGGAGCCTGCTTTTTATGGAGTAATTTATATCGCAGATAGTTCCTATGCCATTTCAGAGCTGGACTGGACCCTGTATAAGCAGCAGATGGATTTGCTGGATACCCTACATATCCAACAAACCTATGAGCCGGTAAAGGGGAAGTGGCTGCTACAGCAGTCTCGTATAGGCTTTGCTATGGCATTTAATATTTTTGGCTTTGAAATCCCTGTGGAAGGCATCACACAGTCCATTCTTTCTGAATATGATGTGGCACCAGTAGTAATCCCCAAGTTTGGACGAGAAATCATACGAGTAGATGATAGTGCACTGGTACAGAAAACCATGTATTGGGATAGTATCCGGCCCATTCCGCTGACGGTAGCAGAAGGGGATGACTACCAATTTATGGATAGCCTGGAACAAGTTCAGCTATCTCCAGCCTACCAGGATTCTCTCTCCAGAGAAACGCGCAAGTTTAAAGCAGGAGATATTTTGGGTGGAAAGACCATCCAAAATTACAGAAAGAAGCGTTCCTTCACAGTAGATGCCCCCATTAATAACCTGGGATTTAATGCCATAGATGGACTATTTATTTCTCTCCCTTCTACTATTAGCTGGGAAACTAGCAATAAGGGGAGGTGGGTGATCAGTCCTACCTTAAGGTATGCCTTTGCCAGGGAAAAACTCAATTATGAGTTGGGGGCTACTTATGAGTCAGGTAATAAGCTGGGCACTACCTTTGGGATACAGGCGGGAGATATGGTGAGCCAGTTCAGTCGATTTGATCAGCTATCTAATTTTGTGAATACCTACTATAGCCTCTTTGAGAAGCAGTCCTATGTAAGGCTGTACCGGAAGAAGTTTGTGGAAGCGGCCTTTGAGAAAAAATTGGCGGTAGGACTGAGTGCTAGTGTAAATGCCCGGTATGAAGATAGGACTCCCCTAAGTAACAGCACGGATTACAGCTTCTTCAAGCGAGATAGGGTGTATGAATCAAATATTGATTTTACGCCTCATACAGCTTCCATCTTAAATTGGCAGATTAAGTGGCAGCCCTTTACCCGATTTATCTCGGCTCCCAATGAGCTGATCGAACTTAGTTCAGGCTTTCCTGAATTAGGAGTAGAATTTGAGCATACGGTAGCGGCGCCAGATGAGGGAGATGCAAATTTTTCCAAGCTACTTTTACACCTTAGGGGCCAGAATTCCATTCCTGTGATAGGGACTAATTCCTGGCGAGTGAGTGCGGGTAGATTCTTAAATGATGATCAGGTGAATTTCCAGGATGCCTTCCATTTTAAAGGAAATGAAACAGCCATTCGTGGGTTTGAGTCAGATCAGTTTTTCTTAATGCCTTATTACAGATTTTCAGCTACTGATCCATTTGTAGAGGTACATACGGAGCATGCTTTTTCAGGCTGGCTTTTAAATTTTGTGCCTGGTCTCAAACAGCTAAAGCTAAAAGAGTACGTAGGCTATCACTTACTGATTCAGGAAGATAGGCAGCCATATGCTGAACTCAGCTTTGGACTGGAGAAAAGGTTATTTGACATCCTCCCTCTTAGAATAGATGTTAACTACAGACTGAGTGGAGAAACAGACAGCAGAAGGTGGTTTTACAAGTTGATCTTTCCGTTTTAGTGCCGTTAGGTTTCCTTTATCTCGCCAGAATACCTTAGAAAATGTGGGCTTACCCTGCTATTGTAAGGTTTTTAGGGAATTTGTAGGTTTTTATTATTTGCCTCTACCTCCTTCTGAAGTGAACGCATATTTCCATAGAATGGAGGAAAAATGGATAGTTTAATTTTAGCATACTTCAATACCTGAACTTCTTATTATTAATTTCTCTGGATAGCTAGTATCATCATTCTCAGTGAAATGCGGCTCAGGTATCTATATATCCCATCAAGGTAGGAAATGGTACAAGTAGCGTATTTTGAAAGTATATTTAATTATGTAATTAGAATTTGCATTTTAAATAATTTATTATTTGAATTATATCTCTATTCTCCTAAAATAATCTTGATGATTTGGGTAGATATTACCCTTTGTAAATGAAAGTTCGGCACCTTTTCTGTAGGTATGCCAAAGTGTATCAAGTAAGATGAGGATATTTTTCTCAACAGATTAGAGAAAGGGTTCATTTACAGGGCTAACATAAACGGTCTGAGAGAAATAAACAGCTAAGAGTAACACACTGATCATAAATGCATTAGAAGGAAACTATCAAATCTATTTATATTGGCTATTCTCAGTAATAAATAAAAATGGTAAAAGATAGTTTTTGAAATTGAATATATGATTTGGCCGACCTAAACGTATTTAAAACATCTACTTTATACGCAGTAAAAAGTGATAACAAGAGACCTTTTGAAGTAGAAAGTCATGAGAATAATTTTTTACTCCCTTTGCACCTATCTTCTGTGTACTCTCCATGTTCTTCAAGTACAGGGCCAGACTGTAGCTGACCAGGAGGAAAAGCTGGAGGCAGAGGAGGCTTTTATATTAGATGCAGCTCATGATGGCGGATATGGGGTAGAACTCATTCCCATGGGAGCCCTGAGAGGGGAAGAGGGTGAAGAAAAGATGAAGCTAGTAGAGTACCACATAGTCCAGAAAGGGCAAACCCTTTACAGAATCAGTCAGATTTATGATGTCTCTGTAAAAGATCTTATGCTAATCAATGAATTAAACTCCACTACTATATTTCCCGGCCAGAAAATCCGGATTAGAACTAGAATCCAACAATCTGTTCCTGCTTCCTACACAAATACAACCAAAGCCACCCCCTCTAATACTTCCAGCAGATATGCTTCCAGGCGCCCTGCCCAAAGGCAAAATATGTATACAAAAGCATCTACCACTAATATTTCACCTTATTATAAGGTAGGAACACAAAGGCCTAAACCTACCCGTCCCATGAGTCAGGATAACGTTACGTATTATACCAGCTCCATGGGGAGTGATAGCTACCAGGGTAGCGGATATATTTCTTCAGAGCAGATCACTGAAAGAGATCTCAAGCGCATGTATACCCCTGCATCAGGTAATGCTGCGATGAGAAGAAGCAGGTATCATAATTTTGAGTGGGGTATGAATAGGCCTCGCCTGAGATCTGTACACATAGGGATCAGTAGGTACGACCATCCAGAAATCCCCCACCTTAAATATGCCAGAAATGATGCAGAGCAGTTCCAGCGAGTGATTAATGACCAGAGAGGAAAAATGTTCAGTGAGGTGAGTTCAAGCATTCTCCAGGGGAAACACACTACTTATCAGAACATAGCCTATACTCTGAAGAGTCAAGCCCAGTTTGCAGGACCTGAAGATTTATTGCTATTGACCATTTCCGGTCATGCAATCATAAAAAATGGTGAGTTGAGAATTCTCCCTTCTGACTATCGACCTAATATTTACAGGAAAAACTACCTCACTTCTCAGGATATTCTCCACTTGATTCAGAACACACCTGCGAGGGTGCTAGTGGTGCTAGACGTGTGTTTCAGTGAGCAGGCAGGATATGACTTTGCGAGAATGATCCCTGATGATATGAAGGTTTCTATTCTGGTATCTTCCAGGAAGTATGAGCGTTCTGCTGAGAACAAGAAATGGCAGCATGGTGCCTTTACACGTGCCTTCCTGGAAGGAGCCTACGGATTTGCAGATATCAATCAGGATAGGCTTATTACCTTAACAGAAATGCTACTGTATATACAGGCAAGGGTAAGAAATATGACGGATGGAGAGCAGCATGCTAATATCCCCATTAACTTCCTGGGAGACATTCCTATCTTCAGGCTATAGCCTTGGGGATCTCATCTCAAATGTTTCTTTTTGACTTTAACAGTGATGGTAGCTCCACCTGGATTCTCTTGGTGGAGTCTGTTTACGCTGGTAAGTACGTAGGTATAAAATCCTTTTTCCCTTAGGTCTTCATCCAGAAAGATGTGCGTTCCTTTTGGGATAATAGCGTGAATCTTTATAGCGTTTTCTATGGCTGGACTTGTTTTCCCCTCCTGCTTGTACAGCACATAGTAAGAAACATTGGCTGTCTCCTCTTCATCATCCCAGCTAAGGTATACTTTCTTATTATGCACTACAGCCGTTAGCGTGGTGGGACTGTTAGGGATACCAGAGCTAAGCCAGGGCATTTGGGGAACCAGAGCCTGATGCTGGTAAAAATTATTTCGCAGACTATCATTTACTCCCAAGGGATTAGTATCAAAGCTTCCAGCCCTGAAATAGACGCTTCCTTTGATAGCGGGAATTTCTCTATCCATCTGAAGTTGCCTACTGATTTCACCTGCCTGACTCCAGTTAGGATCTGTAGTATTATTATCGATTTTATAGGTGGCTTTCCCAATATATAGGTGTCTGCCTGCTTGGTTTTGGGCCCACCAATCAGCCAACTTTTCATAATCAGCAGGGGGATACCCTATGGAGAAATAGATCTGAGGGACTACATAGTCTATCCA
>JBCCLI010000434.1:0-5392 GCA_039026975.1 Bacteroidota bacterium
AGTCTATCTGGATCAGTATGCTTACCGTATAGGCAGGAATCCTGGATACTTCATCATAGGCTTGGTAGCTACATTTATGGTAGCTATGGCTACAGTGGGATATAGGTCTTTCCGAGCAGCTACTATTAACCCCGTGGAAGCCCTTAAAGATGAGTAAGCCGGGAAAGTGTAGATGCACTAAGACCTGATCTCAAATATTTTATTTTCTTAAGAAAGTGGTTTTTTAGCACTTGCTATGGTTATGGAAGTAAGAGGTAAGACCTTAATCCCCATCTGTATCATTAAAAGTGACCAGTATACCCAGGTTGTTGGCCATATCTACTTTTACTAAAAAAAGGAGGTCTATGATCATACCGTATAGCTCATCCAAAGCCTCCCGTTGGTCTTCTAATCGTATAGTTAGTGGATCATTAATGGCCGCTACTTTTTGGATGCACTTATCTAGCTGTGTTAGGATAGCTTCTGAGAGAAGAACATCATCTACTTTAGCCTCTTCATTATCTAGTAAGTCATCAAAGCCTGGCTTGGCGGGATCTCCCTGAAAGCCTGCTTTGAAAGAAATGAGATTACTCTCTATAAGAGATAAAGAGACGCCACTCAGATAAGCTTCCGCTTTAGAGGGGTCTATTTGATCAGCCCTTGTTTTTCCTAAGGGCTTCCCTAGCTTATCATTGAGAATTTTTTCCAACAAGCCCACCTGTGCATTTACCAATTCATTCACTGAGCCTTTTGAAAAGTTCTCTGTAGCTCCCATGAACTCAGCTTGAATATTTATCCAGACATTTTCCAGATCCTCTGAACGTACAAGCAAGTTTTCAGTGAGAGCCTTTACATATAATCTTCTTCTTTCAGAAAAAGGATCGGAAGTAAAATCTGCCAGAGGGGAAGGGGAAAAGAGAAAGTATTCAAGAGCTGGTAAGCCTTTACTGGTGGATCCTGAGCCCTCCACAAACGCTTCATTCAGCTCTGTATCTCCCTCCAAGTTGTTAGTTAACAGCCGCGGGTTGGTGGGCCATTTGTCTATCTTATTATGAAGGAAATTATCCTTAACCTCTGCTAAGCTATATAATTCACAGGCTTTCCAGGCTTGCTTGGTTTTCACCCACTGAGCTTGTAAGTCGCTAAGGGTTTGCTGGGTTGGAGTAGCTACAAAAAGGGCTGAAGTTGAGTCCAACAATCTGCATTCCATGGTGAAAGTCGCGTGCGTAGGGAGAATACCAAAGCTAAAAATATTCTCAAGCATAGATTCTTTTGTAAATGCTTGAGAGGGGGCAGAAGCGCTTTCACGTCCTGAAGTGTTCTGGCAGCTGGATAGCCCCCCCAGGGCTATCAGCATGCTAATTACCACAGCGTAGCGACTAGATAGGTAAAGGCTCATAATGAGTTTAGGAATTGAATGATTTGGTCTCTTTCCTTAGAAGATAATGCTTTAAATGCATTTTTAGATTGCTCTGCTTCCCCTCCATGCCACAGAATGGCTTCTTCCAGGTTACGCGCCCTTCCATCGTGGAGAAGGTAGGTGTGGTCATTAACTACGTTTATAAGCCCTATTCCCCAAAGTGGTGGGGTTCTCCATTCTCTACCAGTGGCTTCGTAGTCAGGCCTATTATCAGCTAGTCCTTCCCCCATATCATGTAGCAACAAATCTGTGTAGGGCCGAATAGTTTGATCAGAGAGCGCATCAAACCTGGGATGTTTGCCTGTCGTGAATTTGGATACGTGGCAGCTTCCACAGCCTACTTCCTGGAAAAGCTGTTTCCCTCTGCGTACTTCCTCATTTTCCCAGTCTCTTCTGGCGGGGACTGCCAGGGTAGATACATATAAGACTACCTTCCCCAGGTCATCATCTTCTATCTCGGGGTCTCCTCCATCATAAAGAGGATCACAGGCTTCCCCTTCACAGTCATCCTCTGGAAAGTAGGAGGTCTTTATCCCTACATCCCCATGAAAAGCTGCTGCAGTCTGATGCAAAAGGGTAGATTGATTAGCTTTCCAGCCAAATCTACCCATGACTTTTTTCTGTTTGATACGATCCCAAACATAGTTAGGCCTACCGGAAACCCCATCACCATTAGCGTCGTTTTCATCTGCTAGGGCCAGGATGGTAGATTCAGGGATAGCTTCTAACAGCCCCAGACCTACTATTTGTGGGCCTACCCTGGGAGAGATTTGAACGCTAGGATCCATATCTCCATAGGCGAGATCTACAAACTGATACAGGGGTTTTCTGAGGGAGTAAGGCGTTCCATCAGGATACTCACCTGGCTGCTCAACATATAGAACCTCATACCCTCCTTCCCTCATTATACCTAACAGCGCTTGGTCCTGGAGTTGATTTCCATAGGTAGGCTCTACTAAAGGTTGGCCAAGGGCATTTTTTCCCGGTACACTCAGGCGTAATAGCATACCTTCCCCTAACTTTCCTTCTATTGAGGGGGGAGTTCCTCTACCATCTTTGAAGTGGCAGCCTGCACAAGAACGTGCATTAAAGTATGGGCCTAAGCCATCCCTGGCAGTAGTGGAGGCAGGAGCAGATACCCAGTTTTGATTGAAGAAAGAATTCCCTACAAAAAAATATAACTCATCATCCCCCTCTACTCCTGGCGCTTGAAATCCAAAGGCATTTTTAGATTGATCGAATACAGTAGCCTCTCCACCTGAAAGCTCTTCATGAACTTCAGCCAATGGGACTGTATGCCTATCCCCCTGACATCCCATCACCACCACCAACCCCAACATATAGAGGAAAGTATATTTCATAGTTAATATACTAACAGTCCTACCGCTATGTTCATTATTTTTGTAAACATAAAGTCAGCCTCTCCTGCTGTTACGACATTACATGATCGCATCTTCTGGAAGTATTGTAATATAGGTAACGTTCCCTTTTATCTTCATGCATCCTGTAAGCCTAAAATAGCTCCCTGGGTTCACCGTGGAGGTAAACGCAGGGGCTATCATGTGGTCTTACCTTTTAAAGGAGTTTTAGTTAGGAAGGGCTGTATTAATGGTCAAGTTAAGCCTATTTCCTACCTCAGCTATTCTGTCTCCAAATGCCCTGAGTTCATATACAGAAGCTAACACATCAGGACGAGTGGCAGGATCAGAAATAGCATTATCAAAGGGGATACCCGTAGCTCTTACAGCTTCCAGTGCTTTATCCATCTGATCAATAACCGATTGGCTAAATACAGGATCTTCTTCCATCACAAGGTCAGCCAAGGAAGTCCCACTGATGGTGGTGATACCATCTACACGCTCATAGCTCCCCATATATACATTCCGGATACCCATAGCATTTAAGCGGGTATCACGGTGCGTATTATCAGCGAAGCATGAATGCTCATCTTCCTGGTCCTGGTTATCATAAGCCGTGAAAATTCTTTCTCCAGCGAGTTCGGACTTTGATAACACCCCTATACCCGTCAGTATATTTTGGAGGGCTTTGTCTGAAGGAAGCGCCAGGAAAGTAGATCGGTAGTTCATAGGATTATTAGGTTCCCATTCCTCAACCAAATTTTGGAGATTTTCCACTAATAGATCTGCACATAGCTGCAGGTACAACCTTCTACGGTCAGCATTTAGGGCAGTTCCTCCATCTACGAAATCGGTATTTGGACGTTGACCACTTTTAAGCTCCGCGGGGCTGGTATTGTCTTGCCCCCATAGTAGAAACTCAATGGCGTGGTACCCTACTGCTACATTTTCTTCTCCACCCGCTTCATTTAGCTCCTCAAGCATAGACTTGGTCAATTTGGGGTAGGTAGAAAGATCATTGATAATACCAGCTGTAGCATTCTCTGCTACATAGTCCACATAGGATTCATCCATAGGCCAAGCATTCAAAAGGCCTTCAGGGCCATCTGCATCATCTACAGGGCCATTAGAAAACCTGAATGCTTCCGTTTGTCCGTAAGGCTCTCTAGCTGTTAACCATGCGTCTTTAGCTGCTGTAAAAAGCGCTACATTTTTTGGATTCTCTACAAAGGCATCTATTGCATCATGCATATTTTTCGCCTCTATGAGCGCATCCTGATAGTTTGCATAAACTATCTTTGCGTAGGTATCAATAATCCCTTTCTTCAGCTCTGCATGTTCATCTCCCGAGCCGGAGGAGGTAAAACTGCTGTTATTGCAAGAAATGAAGAGGGATATACTGAGAAATGTCAATAGTAAGGCTCTTAAAAATAAGGCTCTTAACAAAGTTGAGATCATCTGGCCTAATCTTTAATGGTTTATTATGCTTGTTCTTAAAACTCAATTTCCCCACATAAGTTTGCTAGTGGAGTGATACTACTAAAATACGAAAAATACAGAATTGTGCAGCGGGAATGCTAAGGGGAATTGATTGTTTTTTTTCTTCTATTTACTCAAGGAAGAATATTACCTAGTTAGAGGAAACAAAGGAAATTTTCCAGGAAAAAAGGTAATTCTCCATACACAAATGCTTCCTGACCCTTTTGCTATAAGCATATGAGATCATGCCCGATATATAGGAGTAGGGTTAGCTTATTCTGTCAGCGCTTAAGCTCCCCTTGTGGGACTCTCTCTTAATAGTTCCACCGTAAAATGATACTATCACTGGCAGCCCCCCTAATTTCCCATATGCTACTCCTCCATATGAATACTCTCCAGATTTTCCCAGCTAAAGCTCTTACAGCTTTTATTCACGCAGACTCTATTTTTAACCGTCACCGCTATGTTAGGGTAGCCTTTCTGCTCCCATTCTCCTATGAGAAACTCTCCAAATTGCTTGATCATATCCGGCTGGAAGGACATTTGCCTTTCTTGGGCTGGAATTAGGTACTCTGAAGGATAAACTATCCAGTCTTTCCCGCTATTCTGATCCTGAATATGATAAGAGGTCATCCCGTTTTTCTCCATCACCATGACATGCCAGGCAAAGCGCAGGCCACGCTCATTCCATAAGACATTCCCGGGATGGGCGTAGTGCCGGAGTGGAAGCCAAACCTGCATACAAATGTAAAGCCCTAGTAAAGCTGCCTGCCATGCAGAGAGAGAAAAGCTGGTTGATGTGATTCTTGTTACCGCACTATCCTTGATAAGTCCTACCTTTTTCCAGTCTTCCTCAGTAAAAAAGATGAGGGTAGCTGCAATCATAATCCAGGGAAACATTCCGATAGGAAACAGTAGCCATGTCATCACATGAAATCCCCAAACGGCTACATATGCCCAAGGACGTGTATTAGCGCTCAGCAGAAAAAAGGTAATACTAAGATCATACAACATCCCCCCCCAGCTGAATACATAAGCTACCCATGCATCATTAAAAAAGGAGCCAATGAGAGGAAAATCAGTTCTGGCAGATAACCATGTTTTCATAGGCTCTGCCTTGATTAGCCAGTCATATTTTAGCTTGGCAATCCCGGCA
>JBCCLI010000435.1:0-5391 GCA_039026975.1 Bacteroidota bacterium
CAGACGGTTAACCTTAGAGGAGTGAGCTTATCAAATAATGCCAAACTCTACTTGGGAGATTCCCCATGGTCCCAAACAGCCAAATCCAGAATGGATGATGTAAGGCTTTACGGGTATGCTTTATCAGCGGATGATATAGCTAGGCTAATACCTGGATGTGAAGCCAGTGGACTGATTTCGGCTTCTTACTGGTATGAGGTATCTGGAGGAAGTGTGGGGGATATACCCCTAAACAGGCAGCCGGATGATAGAGAGTTGCTTACCCTCTTTGAAACGCCAACTAATGTTCGCGATAATTACGCAGCTAGAGTGAGCGGATATATATGTCCTCCTACCACAGGAGACTATACCTTTTGGATAGCCTCTGATGATAATGGAGAATTGTATATCAGTCCTGATGAGAAGCCTGAGAATAAGGAGCTGATAGCTTTTGTACCTGGATGGACAAATGCAAGAAAATATGATAAGTATGATGCCCAGCGTTCCAGTAAGCTAAGGCTGGTCAAAGGCAAGAAATACTATGTGGAGGCCCTCATGAATGAAGGAGGTGGGGGAGATAACCTTTCCGTGGCATGGACGCTCCCTAATGGTAAGTTGGAAGGGCCTATCTCAGGTGCTTACCTAGCGCCATTCATGGAGGAAGAAAAGCTCACACAAACCATTACCTTCCAGCCTGTAGGGGATAAGCCCAAGACAGCAGATAATTTTCAGCTAACGGCTACCTCCTCTTCTAAGCTAGCCGTCAGTTTCAGTGTGGTTTCTGGGCCTGCTTCTATTGATGGGAATAAGGTAAGCCTCACAGGCGGTAAAGGAGTCGTGAGAATAAAAGCTTTCCAGGCGGGTAATGCAGTATTTGAGCCTGCTGAAGCTTTCCAGGAATTTAATGTAGTGGAAGAAATCAATGATGATTGTCAAGGAGAAGGGACCATCACCCTGGACACATGGAAGAATATTCCTGGGAGACTTATTTCAGATATTCCCCTGAATACCCCGCCTACTACCTCCAAAGACATCAGCCTATTTGAGATAGCGCCTGATACGGATGATCAGTATGGAAGTAGGATCAGGGGATACGTAGTAGCGCCTATTACAGGTATGTATACCTTCTGGATAGCCTCAGATGACCATGGGGAACTATGGATAAGTACAGATGATAAGCCCACAAACAAAAAGAAGGTAGCAGAAGTAGAAGGCTGGACGCCTTACAGAAACTGGGATTTCAGGACTGGACAAAAGTCTGCCCCCATTAAGCTAGAAGCTTGTAAAAAGTATTACATTGAAGCCCTTCAGAAGGAAGATGCTGCCGGAGATAACCTATCCGTAGGCTGGCAACTCCCTGATGGAAGAAAAGAAAGGCCTATACCAGGTACCAGACTTATCCCTTATCAGCAGGAAGAAGGAGAGTGTGAGTTTGTGCTGAGAAACGGAAGGGCACTTGACATTGGAAGTGGAGGAGGAAAGACCTATGTAGTGGGGACTAACAGGGACCTCTACCAAAGATTCGGTAATACCTGGAGGCGTCTCTCCTCTACTGTAGACCTGAATAGGCTTGACGTTACGGGGACAGGAATTGTATGGGGCGTTTCCACCACTAACACCATTCATTACTTTACGCCTGACGGATGGGTAAAAACTAATGGAGCTGCTAAAGACGTAGGAGCAGATGGGACTACCTTATGTGTAATAGGTATGAATAATCGGATATTCCAAAGGAATGGTAATTCCTGGAAGGCGCTGACTAATAAGGCTGCGCTAAGAGTAGACGTAAGACAGGGGAACCCCTGGATTGTGGGTACTGATGGCTTTGTATATCAGTATCATCAGAACAAGTGGCTAAAGAAGGGGAACTTCAAGGCACGCGACATAGCTGTAGTAGAAGGGGGGAAAGATGTGTGGGCACTTTCCCAAGCTACAGGAGATGTGTATAAGTATATGTTAAATGGGGTGTGGGAAAAAGTCCCCGGAAGGGCTGACCATATAACAGCTGGAAGCGATGGAACCGTATGGGTGGTAAATAGTAGGAATCGTATTTATGAGAGAACATGTGTAGACCCTACGAAAGTAAGTCCTCAAAACAGTTTTGTATCTGTCAATACCCCTGAAGAAATCTCAGATGATAAGCTGACAGTATATCCTAATCCTGTCTCAAATACCTTATACTTGAAATGGGAGTCCTTGACTACACTACCAGATTACCTTAAGGTAGAGATCATGGATATCACTGGGAGGACAGTAGTTCATGCGGAGGTAGCTACATCTGGCGCGCAGGTAGCAGTTAGGGACTTGGCTAAGGGGGTGTATACCCTCAGGGTACAAGCAGGAGACATTCAGAAAACGATTAGAATTACCAAACTAGAATAAGGCTGAGATTAAAAAGTGTAGATACTTCTGGGCTGCCCATAGGGGTAGCCCTTTTTTTGTTGGAACATTTGTTTAATTAATCAAAACTGGAATAATCCTTTTTAAATAATATTCTGCTTACCAAGCTAAAATGACAGTATAAGCATCAGCTGCATAGGATAAAGCAAAAAGTCGTAATTTTCTTTCATCATAATTTAATGGAATAATAAACATCTACCCCTATTAAAATATGGCATATAGGACTTAATCATAACTGTCTTTTTAGAGAGCCATGAACAAATTTGACACTACTTCCAGCAAGTTATTTGTCCCTCTGTTTCTTTTAATCCTCTTCAGTTTCCTAACCTTTCACCCTACTTCTTCTTACGCCCAACCCAGTGGGTTTGTGGATGAAGAATTTGTCAATGGATTTAACTCTGCCATAGGGGTAACCTTTGATGCTAATGGGAGGATGTATGTGTGGGAAAAAAACGGGAAAGTGTGGATAGTGGAAAATGGGGTAAAATCTGCTATTCCCCTCATAGACTTAAGTGAGGAAGTGGGAAACTGGCGGGACTTTGGATTAGTGGGATTTACCCTGGATCCTAACTTTCTGGAGAATGGATATATCTACCTTCTGTATACAGTAGATTTACATTACTTGAAATACTTTGGGACGCCTACTTATGACAGGAATACCAATGAATATTTTAAAGCTACCATAGGGAGAATTACCCGCTATACAGCTAAGGATTTTACGGGTTTTAGAGAGGTAGATTACAACAGCAGGAAAATCCTGATAGGAGAGACCATAGAGACAGGTTTTCCCTCAGTACATGAAAGCCATGGGATAGGGGCATTAGCCTTTGGAACTGATGGAACCCTGTTAGCTACTTGTGGAGATGGTGCCAGCTATAGTTCAGTAGATGAAGGTTCTGCTAGTGAGACGTATTGGCAGCAAGCCATAGATGATAAGATCATCCCGGCCGCTCATAATATCGGGGCCTATAGGGTGCAGATAGATAATTCCTTAGCAGGAAAGCTAGTCAGGCTAGACCCTGAGACGGGAAACGGAGTTCCTTCTAACCCCAACTATGACCCTGCGAATCCTCGCTCTCCTACCTCCAGAACATGGGGCAGGGGACTTAGAAATCCATATAGAATGCAAAAGAGGCCTGGAACGGGGAGCCATAATCCGGAAGATGCTGATCCAGGAACCTTTTATATAGGGGATGTAGGATGGGGAACAAGAGAAGAACTAAACGTAGCCAAACGTCCAAGTATGAACTTTGGCTGGCCTAAGTTTGAAGGAATGACTTACAATCCGGGTTACAATAGCACAACTTATGAACCTGCTGTGCATGATAGACCGGTCCTGGATTGGCGTAGGGGAACAGCCAGAGGCTTAATCAACGGGAACATTATCAATGTGGGTACTAGCCAGCTGCCTGGCCCTAACTTTACTGGTAACTGTGCCACAGGAGGCACCTGGTATACGGGAGATGATTTTCCTGCTGATTATAAAAATACCTATTTCCTGGCTGACTATGGAGGTAGGTGGATCTACAACTTTGGCTTTGACCAAAATGATAACCCTACCTTTAGTAGAGCCTTTAAAACTAACGCTGGCCCAGTTACAGGCTTGGCCTCTAATCCTATCACGGGGGCATTATATTATGTAAACAGGGCCTCTACAGTCCAGCGAATTTCCTATGCCCAAAATCAAAACCGCAAACCAGTAGCTGTTATAGAGGCAAGTCCTTTATATGGAAGCTCGCCCTTAAGTGTATCCTTTACTGGCTCAGGTTCATATGATCCTGATAATGGCACCTTGACCTACTCTTGGGACTTCGGTGATGGTTCTCCGGTAAGTACCGCCATTAACCCTACACATGTCTTCACTGCATCAGGAACCGCCCCGGAAAACTTCCAGGCTACCCTAACAGTAACAGATCCTGCTGGGGCTACAGCTACGGCCACCGTCTCTGTTTCTCTCAATAATACTCCCCCTGTTATTGCTAGCACTTCTGTGGATGGTATAAATACCTACTCCCTCTCAGGGCCCACTACCCTTAACCTGACAGCTCAAGTAAGTGATCAGGAACATGCTGATAACCAACTGACCTATAGCTGGGAAACGGCTTTGTTTCACAATGATCACTCCCACCTGGAGCCGGCAGATAACCAGAAGGTTACTTCTGCTACCCTCTCTCCCTTGGGGTGTGATGGCGTTACTTACTGGTATAGAATCAGCCTCACCGTAACAGATGCAGGGGGGTTATCCACTACTGTTTTTAAAGATATTTATCCAGACTGCGGTAACACAGATCAGACACTAACCTTTGCTCCTGTTACTGATAAGACCATTCTTGATACACCTTTTAGGCTTACAGCCTCTGCCAGTTCAGGGCTACCCATCAATTACTATGTAGTAAGTGGACCCGCAACTATATTAGGGGACCAAGTCAGTTTAACAGGAGAGTTGGGATTAGTAACCCTTCGGGCAGCTCAGCACGGAGATGATACCTATAATCCTGCCAAAGCCATAGACAGAAGCTTCCTGGTGAAGCCGTTTGCGGCGGGAAGTGGTCTATCAGCTACTTACTACAACAATGTTGACTTTACTGCTAAAGCATTGGAGAAAGTTGATCCTAAGATAGATTTCTCTTGGGGGACTGCTTCTCCTGATCCCTCTATGGGGGCCAACACCTTCTCCATAAGGTGGGATGGTCAGTTGTTACCCCTATATAATGAGACCTACACCTTTTACACCAGTACAGATGATGGAGTAAGGCTATGGGTTAATGGCCAACTCCTCATTGATCAGTGGGAGAACCAGGGAGGAACTACCCATACGGCTACCATTTCTCTAGAATCCGGCAAAAAGGTACCTATTCGTATGGAGTATTATGAGAATACAGGCTCTGCAGCAGCTAAGCTAGAATGGAGTAGTATTAGGCAACAAAAGGAGGTCATTCCGGCAACCAACCTGTTCATTCCGGAAGCCCTCAAACAAGCACAAAGCATTACCTTTGCTACTATAGGAGATAA
>JBCCLI010000436.1:0-5358 GCA_039026975.1 Bacteroidota bacterium
ATGCTATCAGGAGGATGAAAAATCCTATGGCCCCAAATAGCCAAATGTATCTTATGTCTCCATGTGGGAGATTATCCGTTACGCTATCATGGTTCATGTAGATTTCATCTACGGGTTGGAATGATAATTCCATGCTTTCCAGGAAAGCGGTTATACGTGGATCATCTATCATGGCAACTGCAGGCGCAAAGTATTTATCTATGGTCCCATTAATAGCCTCCTCCATAGCGTCAGGGTCTTCCCCTTCGCGTATTCTCACATAGGCGGGATAGTTAGAGTTTCCCCAATTGGTGCGTTCCCCCCTGTAGAACTCTTTTTCAGCCAGAGAAACCACCAATTTCATCTTGAGGTGAGTAGTAGGAAGTGGATCTTCTATGACCCCTGTGATGGTGTAGAGGATCTTCTCATCATTATTTAGGATAAAGGTTTTCCCGATAGGATTGGCAGCTCCGAAGTATTTCTTGGCAAGAGAATGGCAAATCACGACAGAATTAGGCTGATCCAGGGCGTGCTGAGCATCCCCCAAAAAGAAGGGCACTTCCAGGATATTGAGTAATTGCTGGTCGGCATAAAGAAGTTCGTCTTCATGAAAGCTGTGGGACTGACCGGATATACGTACCTCATTACCTCCCGATCCAAACATCTGGATGCTATTGTAACTTCCCACCTCCTCCAAACCTGGATAGTCGTTTCTAAGTGCCTCTGCAAAAGGGGCAGGGAAAAGAATATTTTTTTCCCTGGGTCCTTCTGGATCCTGAAAACTCATGTTTTTCCTGATCACCCGATAGATTCTGTCCTGCTCTGCATAGTGTCGATCATAGGTGAGTTCCTGACGAACGAACAAGGCAATGAGCATACAAGCCAATATGGCTATGGCAAATCCACCTATCTTGATGAGAGAATACCATTTTTGTTTGATGAGAATTCTCCAGCCGATCTTGAAAAAGTGCCTAAACATGATGGTTTGAGTTACGAAAGATGAAAAAAGGTTCTTGTTAACAGCAAAAGGTTGTAGAAAAAGGAATACGTGCCAGGCATAGCGTATTTGTGCCCTTCTCTTTCCATGGGTTTCCTGATTTCGCGCGTAAAGTTCTTCTATATCTCCCAGCACAGCTTCCAGAAGGTCTTTCCGACAAAACCATGTCAGAAAGCGGGTAAGCCACTTAGGGGGTCTTGGTTGATTCATGTTTTCTTTATGGTGAAGTCCTAGGTCTTATTCATTTCTAAGAGAATCCACTGGATTAGCCAGAGCAGCTTTAACAGATTGGAAGCTGATGGTGAGGAAAGCTAGCACTAAGGCCAAAATTCCCGTCCAGAAGAATAGGCTCCAACTAAGCTGAGTCCTGTAGGCAAAGTCAGATAACCACTGGTTCATGCCCCACCAGGCTACAGGTATGGCTACCAAGGTGGCTATCATCACCAGTTTCAGGAAGTCAGCTGAGAGCATACTCACAATGTTGGAGACTGTAGCACCCAGCACCTTGCGGATGCCTATTTCTTTGCTTCTTTGTTCTGCGATGAAGGCAGAAAGGGCAAGTAGACCTAAACATGCTATGACGATAGCCAGGATGGTAAAGCCTTTAAAGAGCTGCCCTATTCTCTTCACATCTGTAAACATCAGCTCAAAGCTCTCATCCAGGAAGGCATAGCGGATGCTTTGCTGGGGAGAGAAGGTATCCCATGTTTCAGTAATTTCATCTAGCGTGGAGGCCATATTTTCCGTCTCCAATTTCACTATCACACTCCTCGTACTTCTTCCGACATGAAAAAGGAGAGGATCTATATCTTCCCGCATATTCTCAAAATGGAAATCTTCAACTACCCCTATTACTGTCCAGATATTCCAGTTATTGGCGATCTGCTTACCTATGGGATTCTCCAGGTGGAGTGCCTTTACCATGGACTGGTTAATGATGACTGCCTGAGAATCTGCAGAAACATTCACATCAAAGTTTCTCCCTTGTAGAACCTTCATCCCCATAGCTGTTAGGTAATCATGGTCTACTGTCCATCTTTGTCCTCCTATGTGGAGGTCTTCATTTTGCTGATTCTCAGGAAGAAAGAAGCCATTTCCGTTCCTACTTGTATTTTCAATAGGCAAGAACCCGCTTACCCCTACTTCTTCTATTCCGGGGATGCGCTTAAGCTCTGTCTTGAGGGTATATATATCTTCTCCAAGCGTATGAGCGCCATGAAGAAGAAGTACCTGCTCTTTTTCATAGCCCAATTTCTTATTCAGCATATAGCCCATTTGCTTATCTATGATCCAGGTGGCAGCTAGTAGCACTACCGTAACTGCGAACTGGAAAATGACCAGGCCATTTCTCACATGCTTACTATTGCTCCCTCTGCTTAGATTCCCTTTTAGTACCTCTACCGGCTGAAAAGCTGAGAGGTAAAAGGAAGGATACATTCCCGCTAGTAGGCTGACCCCCAAAATCATCAGGATGATAATAGGGATGACCCACCAATCTTCCCAAGGGATGGAAAGAGATAAGCTGGAAACGGCATTGAAGAGGGGAAGTAGTAACACCAACATGAGCAGTGCAATACCAAAGGAAAAGAGACAAATCAGGAATGATTCTGTCAAAAACTGAGTGATCAGGCTTCCTCTCTGAGTACCCAGCGTTTTTCTTAGCCCCACTTCCTTGGCTCTGTTAGCAGAGCGGGCCGTGGACAGATTGATGAAATTGATGAGGGCAATTATGAGGATGAAGGCCCCGATAGATCCAAACAGCCAGATGTACCGAATATCTCCGTGAGGGAGTCCGTCCCACACCTCCGTATGGTTCATGTAAATCTCATCTACGGACTGGAGTTCTAGCTCCAGGCTCTCGTTATATTTCTTGGCTTCAGGACTATTCGATTCTTCAGAAGCAGGAATGAAGTACTTTTCTATGGTGTGATTAATAGCTTCTTCTAAGGAAGCTATTTCCCTGCCTTTGTGTATTCTCACGTAGGTGGGATAGTTTGAATTTCGCCAATTGGTTCTTTCCCCTTTATAAAACTCTTTCTCCGACAGCGTAATGACAAACTCCATTTTCAGGTGGGAGGTAGGGAGAGGGTCCTGTATAACACCTGTGATCGTGTATATGGTTTCCTCTTCATTATTCAGAATGATATTTTTCCCTATGGGATTGGCTGCACCGAAGTATTTCCTGGCTCTAGACCGACTTAGTACAATAGAGTTAGGCTGTTCAAGTGCATGTTCTGCATCTCCCAGGAAAAAAGGGACCTCTAGTATGTTCAGTAATCCCTGGTCCACATACATCAACTCATTCTCATGAAAGCTATTCGTTTGACCTACTATTCTAATTTCATTACTTCCTGCCCCAAAACTTCTAACAGAATTATAAGATCCCACCTCCTCAAAGTCGGGATACTCATTCTTAATGGTCTGAGGAAATGGCATAGGAAAATGGGCACCACGCTCTTTAGGGCCAGTAGGATCATCAAAATTCATACTCATCCTAACTATGCGATAAATCTGGTCTTGATGGTCATAGTGCTGGTCATAGGTGAGCTCCTGTCGGATAAATAGGGATATAAGCATACAGGCGAGTATGGCCATAGCAAATCCACCGATCTTAATGATTGAATACCATTTTTGTCTAAGGAGAATTCTCCAACCAATTTTTAGAAAATGTCTGAACATAAGGGTGTGCATTAAAAAGGATGAAAAATTATTCTTTCTGAAGGCAAAGGGTTGAAAGAACAGCATCACATGCCAGAGGTAAATGAGATTGGCTCCATGCTTGCCGGATTTCTCCTGATTACGGAAGTACATTTCTTCCAGATCTCCCAGGACGCCTTCTACCAGCTCTTCCTTACAGAACCATTTCAGGAATTTTTCAGGCCAGGATGGAGGGGTATGTGTATTCATATGTTCCCTCCTTCCCATACTATTCCGGGGATACTCCCCCACATGCTGTTTCTCATCTCTTTACTTTGTTGGAGGGCTGACTTCCCCGCCTGGGTGAGCGTATAGAGGCGTTTCTTTCTTCCTCCCCTACTCTCCGTAGCCCCTCCCATATGAGATTGGAGAAAGCCCTTGTCCTCTAGCCTGACCAAAGCTTTATGGACAGAGCTGATGGTACAGCTTCTGCCTGTTTGCCTGTTGAGCTCGTCCTTGATTCCCAAGCCGTAGGCATCATCATATAGAATGCCTACTGTTAGCAAGACCAGCTCTTCAAATTCGCCTAAATGTGTTCCTTTCATGTTATTTGTTTCACCTTTGCCTACTAAGTACATAAAAAAAATGGAAAGGTTGCAGAAAAAAGACAAAGGCGAAAGAAATATGGCTAAGATAGAAAGATAATTGCTTAATTCTGCTGAAAGTGAGTACTTAACATCCCACTACTTACTCTTCACAAGAGAGGAATAAAAAGACATAACCTGTATGCCGAGATTAGACCAGATTACCCTGACATTCTACCTGTTGTTTATGAGCTTCCTAAGCTATAGTCAAAATACCTTCCCCTTTTATCAAAAAACCTGTGAACCAGGTACCATCAACCACTTGATGATCCCCATATCTGACGGAACAGACTCTACCTTCATACCCATTTCAATCTTCCAGGGAAGTAAGGAAGGGCCCGTTCTGGGCATCACAGCCGGCGTACATGGTTATGAGTACCCACCCATCATGGCCGCCCAGGAGTTGGTTCATGAAATAGATCCCCAGATACTTACGGGTACCGTCATTCTGGTACAGATAGCCAACCTGGAAAGCTTTCTGGGGAGAAGTCCATTTGTGAACCCCAAGGACGGGAAAAATCTCAATCGAGTTTTTCCAGGGGACCCTAACGGCTCTTTAACGGATAGGATAGCGGCCTTTATTTCAGAGGAGGTGATCAGCAAGTGCGACTTATTCCTGGATATGCACGCGGGGGATTCGCCCGAAGACCTGATGCCCTATATAGCCTACTATCAGCATGATGACTTCCCTGATATTTCTGAGAAAGGAAGGGACATGGCCATGAATATGGGCTTTGATCATGTGATAGTATTTCAAACTACTGGCAAGGATTACATGAAGGAAGGAATGCCCAGCCTGTATTGCTCTGCCCAAGCATTTAAAATAGGGATTCCCTCTGTAGACATAGAGTGTGGAAAGTTGGGGATGGCAGAAGAGGAGCTTTCCCATAAAGTGACTATGGGCGTAATGAGTTTGCTAGCCTACTTGGGAATGCAGGAGGGAGAGGTATTACGCCCATCTAAGGCGTTCATTTGTAAAGAGCGCTTTTATCAAAGCAGCCCAACTCAGGGAATATTTTACCCTTTGAAAAAAAGTGGAGATTTTGTGGCCAAGGGTATGCAACTAGGCTATATCACTGACTTCTTTGGGAATACCCTTAC
>JBCCLI010000437.1:0-5348 GCA_039026975.1 Bacteroidota bacterium
CTTTTTATTTACGAGTGTAAATGTACTCTGTTTAACCTGATTACCCCATGAGATAGTTGAACCATCATGATAGTATGAAAGCCTACACCTGAATAAAGAATGCCAAAAAGTTTTTGTAATAGCTCTGTAATCTTTTTTTAAGTTTGGCAGGAGCATACAAGATATAATTCTTTATGAAGTCCAAGCAAGAAGAGATCATAAACATAGCGGCTGGTTTATTTCATGAGTATGGTTTTAAAGGAACTACGCTCCAGATGATAGCGCAGAAAATGAATATGGAGGCTCCTAGCCTTTACAATCATATCAATTCTAAGGATCAAATCCTTTCAGAAATCCTCCTCCCTGTAGCCAAGGCTTTTATGACTAAGATGGATCAGATAAGCTCCTCCCAGGTATCTGCCTTAGATAAACTGGAAAGACTTATCTCTTTTCACGTCTCCCTATCTCGTGAGAAACCTCACCAGATGGCACTCATGATTCATGACTGGCATTACCTAAAGAAAAAGGAGAAGGAAGCATTCATAGCCCATAGAAATACATATGAAGAGAAATTTGTAGCTATCATCCAACGGTCAGTGGAAAATGGACAGATCAGAGACTTAGACGTAAGCATCATTCTTTTCAACCTACTTACCACACTCAGATCTATGTATGCCTTTGTATTGAGGTACAAAGACTATAATACCATAGACTTGGAAGAGAATATCAAAAATGTGCTACTAAACGGCATTAAAAAGGACAGTCCTGGCTTTGGGACAAGCATGGGGTAACAGCAATTTCAAGTTTGAAAGAAGGCAAGGCCTACCTCAGATAAGGTAGCGCTGGAAGATGAAAGACAATGTGTTAAGCCTTATGTACATAGTTAATAACCGAAAAACACGTCCGACCAAGTAGATATATTTTGCAAATGGGCTTCTAATACATATATTTCATTCATTAAAAGAGAGTAACATACCTAATAACCAGTTTCTGTCATTTACCTGTAAATGATATACGTTCTCCATACTGGTAAAAGGAATCCAATCATCAGGATACCCAAGTCCCTTTTTTGATTAACACTTAATAAGCATCTAAACAGTCCTCTCTGGACTTATGGTATGCTATTCCTAACTCCTAAAATCATGGAAAATATCAACCAACATAAAGAACTTATTCTCTCTTTTTACAAAGAAGTCATCGCAAATAGAAATACAGAATTAGCTAAGGAAATCATAGCTGAAGATTATATCCAGCATAATCCTACACTGAAAACGGGTATTTCAGGGATACTGGAAGCTATAGCGTTTCTAAAGCAGCTACCTGATAAGAAAGTTTCCCAGTCCCCCATAAAACGGATCATCTGTGATCAGAACTTTGTAGCTACCCACCTTCTAGTAGAGATGGGGAATACTAAGGAATTGGTCATAGATCTATTCCGAATACAAGGGGGGAAAATTCAAGAGCATTGGGATGCAATAGAAAGCTATCCAGGAGAAACTGAACGGGTGGATAACCTAGTGGATGGTCCAAGTGAAATAAGAGACCAGTATCTTACCCAGGAAAACAAAAGAATAGTTCTTGATTTCATTCAGATGGTTTGGGCCAAGAAAAATCTAAGCCTATTGTCGGACTTTCTGCACCCTACTTTCATATATCACCATACGGATGTGAAAGCAGGCTTGAGCGGATTTCAACAGTTTCTAGCCCAAGCCGGTGGAATAAATGTACAGACCATTCACCGAGTAATTGGGGAAGGAAATTTTGTCCTTACCCAATTGGAAGGAAGTGATGGAGAAAGGAGGACTGTGCATTATCAGTTGTATCACCTTGAAGGAAGTAAGATATCAGATTGCTGGACTGTAAGCCAGGAATTCCCTGATAAAATGGCCCATAGTAACGGAATGATCTAAGAATGGAACTTGATTCCAGATCAGGAAATCCAGGTCAGGAAACAATAAGTATCAGCATCCCATGCAGCAGCTTGGGATGCTTCATTCTTTCTGCTTCCTGAGAAAATCCTAAATCGCTATTTCTGTACTCTCCTTGGAAGTAGACAGCACAATCATACTTTGGACACTCCCTAAATCAGAAATCAGAGTAAGCTTATTCAGGATAAAAGTTTCATAGGCTTCTACATCCTGCACCACGATCTTCAATAAATAATCAAAATTTCCAGATATCCTGTGGCACTCTAGCACCTCTCCGAATCCATCTATAGTTTTCACAAACCTATCCAGATAGTTTCGTGTATGCCCCTTTAGGGTAAGACCAATAAACACCGTCTGCTTAAAGCCTAACTTCCTCCGATTTAGTAAGGCTATGTACTTCCCTATAAGTCCTTCCCTTTCTAGGCGCTTTATTCTTTCAAAGATGGGGGTAACTGTCATTCCTAGCAAAGAGGCTATCCGCTTATTAGTCTGGTTACCTTCCTTTTGTAGTAGGCGTAGAATTTTCAAATCTGTCTCATCCGGGAGATAACTCATAAGCTAAATATGTAGAAAATTTTTATCCTGAATATAATGAATAGGGTCTTTTAAAGACTATTTTTCTTTACTATATCTAATTTAAAGAAAATTATTATAGCATATTAGATTTTTTACCGAAATAAGAACCTGCAAATCCTCATATTACGTATATTTACAATAGTTAGTGTACTAACTATTGTACTCATCCATAAATAGCACACTAATTAACATAGCTGAATAAAGAGAACTAGCATGGGAGCATTAGTAAAACATAGATTGTTAAATAAGGAGCTTTCCCCTTCTGAGAATGAATGGAAGAAAGCATTTTTTCTATTCTGCCAGGCAAAGGCCATGACAGAATTATATGAAAACAACTTCAAGCTAGTTTCCAAGTATGTTCACGCTACTTCCAGAGGTCATGAAGCTATCCAAATAGCAGTAGGCATGCAGCTTCTTCCACAAGACTATGTATATCCTTATTACCGTGATGATGCTATGATACTGTCTGTGGGTATGAGGCCTCATGACCTTATGCTACAGTTACTAGCCAAGAAAAGTGATCCCTTTTCGGGAGGAAGAACCTACTACAGTCACCCTAGCTTAAAAGATGAGGATAAGCCCAAAATCCCACACCAGTCTTCAGCCACTGGTATGCAGGCTATTCCAGCTACCGGGGCTGCTATGGGCATACAGTTTAAAGAACTGAGAAATATAGGAGAAGATGAGAAAGGATTAGTAGTCTGTTCCATAGGGGATGCAGCTATTACGGAAGGAGAAGTAGCAGAAGCTTTTCAGATGGCGGCGCTCCGCCAACTGCCCATTTTGTATGTAGTTCAAGATAATGAATGGGATATATCTGCTAGTGCAGATGAAATCCGCTCCCAAAATGCATACGAATACATACAAGGCTTTAAAGGCATAGAAGCTTTCAGCATTGATGGTTCTAGCTTTTTGGAGTGCTATACCACCATAGAAAAAGCGATCAATATTATCCGAGAGGAAAGGAGACCTGTGCTCGTACATGCTAAGGTACCCCTGCTGAACCACCACACTTCTGGTGTGCGCATGGAATGGTATAGAGATGACATGGAAGAAGCCCAGTCAAGAGATCCCTACCCAGTCTTTATGAAAGAATTACTGGATGCAGGCTTTAGCTTTGAAGAGCTTAGCAGAATAGAAGAGGATGCAGTAGAGGAAGTACAGACTGATTTTGAAAAAGCGCTACAAGCTGAAGATCCTCAACCTGAAGACTTATTTACCCATGATTTTGCTCCGAGTCCTGTTACGGAAGAAAAGGGAGAAAGAACCCCCTCCGGTCAGAAAGCGGTCATGGTGGATGCAGCCCTTAAAGCTGTAGAAGAGTTAATGAATGAGCATGAGGAGTGTCTATTATACGGTCAAGACGTGGGGGCACGCCTAGGAGGTGTCTTCAGAGAGGCTGCTACCCTCGCGCAGAATTTTGGGAGTGACAGAGTATTTAACACACCTATACAAGAAGCCTTTATCGTAGGGTCTACCGCAGGGATGAGTGCAGTAGGACTAAAACCTATCGTAGAAGTACAATTTGCTGATTATATATGGCCTGGTTTAAACCAGCTATTCTCTGAAGTAAGTAGATCCTGTTATTTATCTAATGGGAAATGGCCAGTTTCCATGGTCCTACGTGTACCCATAGGTGCATATGGAAGCGGAGGACCTTATCATTCTTCATCAGTAGAATCAGTAGTTACTAATATCCGCGGAATTAAGATTGCTTATCCCAGTAACGGGGCCGACTTAAAAGGACTTATGAAAGCTGCCTACCATGATCCTAATCCGGTAGTCATCTTTGAACATAAAGGCCTATACTGGTCTAAAATCCCAGGAACTGAATCAGCCAAAAGAGTTCCCCCGGCAGAAGACTATGTACTTCCCTTTGGAAAGGCTAATGTAGTACAGGAAGTTTCGGAGGACTCTACAGAAGATGCTATTTCCATCATCACGTATGGTATGGGCGTTCATTGGGCATTGGAAGCCAGTAAAGCCATGAATGAAAAGGTAGAGATTGTAGACCTGAGAACTCTTTATCCACTAGATGAAGATACCGTTTTTCAGTCCGTCCGCAAGACAGGAAAATGTTTGGTGGTAACGGAAGAGCCCTCTAATAACTCATTTGCCAGAAGTTTAGCAGGCCTTATTCAGGAGAAATGCTTTCGCCATCTGGATGCACCTGTGATGACCATAGGAGCTGAGAATCTTCCTGCTATTCCTCTTAACAGCACCCTGGAGCAAACCATGATTCCTTCAGCCACAAAAGTACAGACCAAGATAGAAGAGCTATTTACCTATTGAGACATTATTAGGGATACCCAAAAAAGAAAGAGCATATCCTTAATCAGGGTATGCTCTTTACCTTATTTCTATTTGACAGTCCTAAGTAGAAGAGACTAACTGGCTCTTTCTGGATTGCTCCATGCTGCCAGGATTCAGGATCATGTCAGCCGCTTTTTCCCCTATCATGATAGAAGGAGCATTCGTATTTCCTGAGGTGATAGCAGGCATGATGGAAGCATCCGCTACCCGTAGCCCACTTATTCCTTTAACGCGTAATTCAGGATCTACCACAGCCATACTGTCTATCCCCATTTTACAGGTACCTACCATATGATGATAAGTTCCGCAGGACTTACGGATATAATCCTCTATCTCCTTTTTGGTGGCATTCTTACCAGGCAGAACCTCCACCTTCGTCCACTCCTGCATGGCCTTGGTATAGCCTAGCTGCTGGCATAGAATAACAGCCTCATATAAAGCATCAAAATCTGCCTGTTCTCCTAAATAGTTAGGATCCAGATAGGGAGAATCAGCAGGATTAGCAGAATTAAGTTTTAGTTCTCCCCTACTCGCAGGTCTTATCAAGCCGGC
>JBCCLI010000438.1:0-5308 GCA_039026975.1 Bacteroidota bacterium
ATGATAACATCCCGCAAACTTGATGATCTTATCTCTCTCAGTATAGCCTCTGGCCAATCTGATGGCACTCATGGTGGCTTCCGTACCAGAGTTCACCATTCTCACTTTTTCAATAGATGGCACCATGCTCACAATCAGCTTAGCCATTTCTACCTCTACTTCCGTGGGCGTACCAAAACTGAAAGAATTTGACATTACAGCTGTTACTGCCTCTACTACTTGTGGATCAGCATGTCCCAGAATCATGGGCCCCCATGAATTAATGAGTTCCACGTAGGCATTTCCATCCTCATCATATAGGTAGGCACCCTTTGCTCTTTTCATAAAAACAGGGTCTCCCCCCACACTCTTAAATGCTCTTACAGGAGAATTCACTCCTCCAGGGATGTAGTGGTTAGCCTCTGAAAAAAGAGTCTTACTCTTGGAAATGGTATAAGTAGTATTCATGAAATAATTCAGCTGGATAGATAAACTTTCAAACAAATTAAGATAATTTTAACCGATGCATTCGGGAATTGTTAGGCAAAGCGGAATTTGAAAAGTATCCACGAAATACTTCAGGAAGTTTGGGGCTATCCATCCTTTAGAAAGGGGCAGGAAGAGATCATTCAGTCAGTCATAAATGGACATGACACCCTGGCCCTACTTCCCACTGGGGGAGGTAAATCTGTGTGCTTTCAGGTGCCGGGCTTATACATGGATGGGCTTACCTTGGTTATTTCTCCCCTGATAGCCTTAATGAAGGACCAGGTAGAAAGGCTGAACTCCCTCAAGATTCCCGCTACCTACCTGAGTAGCAGCGTCCCTCAAAAACTCATAGATGACAGGCTGCAGAAAGCGATGAAGGGAGAATACAAATTTCTCTACCTATCACCAGAACGCATTCAGTCAGAGATGTTCATTCACCGATTAGCCAGAATGCCTGTCTCCTTACTGGTGGTGGATGAAGCACACTGCGTCAGCCAATGGGGGCATGACTTCAGACCTGACTATTTAGAAATCCCTTCCATCAGAGGGGTTCATCCTAAGATACCGCTTATTGCGCTGACAGCCTCAGCTCCTAATAAAGTTCAGGAGGATATTCTCACCCAACTACAGTTTACCTCTCATAACCACTTCCAGCAGAGCTTCCGGAGAGAGAACATCAGCTATGTGGTCTTAGAAGAGGAGAATACCCGTACCCGCCTGAAGGAAATCATTCAGAAACTCAAGGGCTCAGGAATAGTCTATGCACGTACGCGTAAAATAGTGGAGCATATAAGAGATCTTCTGCGAAAAGAAGGCATCTTAACAGCAGCTTATCATGGTGGCCTCCCACACTCAGAAAGAGACAAAGTACAGCAAGCCTGGATAGACAACCAACTCCAGGTTATGGTAGCTACTAATGCCTTTGGGATGGGCATAGATAAGCCGGACGTACGTTTTGTGATTCATTTTAATCTGCCCTTTGACCTGGAAAGCTACTATCAAGAAGCAGGTAGAGGGGGGAGAGACGGAGAGAAAGCCTATGCCATTTCTTTCCAAAATCCTATAGACGTACGTGAGCTTAGGCGTTGGCAGGAACTGCAGTATCCAGAATGGAAAGTATTAGTAGCCCATTATGATCTACTCACTAAAGCCTACCAAATCCCGGAAGGGGCATACGAACCTACCTGGCAGGTCTTTACTATAGGGCAGTTAGCCAGCCAGCATAAACTCTCCGTCCTTAGTCTCTACAGCAGCATCAAAATACTTGAAAGAGAAGGCTTTCTCAGAATTAAGGAGGACAAGGAAGACTATGGATATCTTCAACTCACAGCCCAGCCAGATGATATTTGGGCGTTTAAAGAAAAGCATGTAACACTAGCTCCCCTCATTGATCATATCCTGAGAACCTACGGAGGAGAAGCCTACCAGCGAGAAGTCAGATTTCTTCCCCTGGGATGGGAACACAGCCTACATATATCAGCGGAAGAACTTCAGGCCCAGCTCCACAGGCTCATGGAATACGAACTCCTTTTCTACCAGCCTCCCCTTTCTACGCCCATGATTAGGTTTGAACAGGGACGTCAGCAGCTCCTTCCCCAAAACCTGAACTGGGAAAAATATACATGGCTAAAGAAAAGAGCCTTTGCCAGGATGAGTTCTATGATCTCCTACGTACAGTCTAAGGCTAGCTGTAGAAGCCAAGCCATAGAACGCTATTTTGACGAGAAGGGGAATGCCCCCTGCGGCATATGTGACGTATGCCTAGGCAGGAAAAAGCAGAAATCTCCTCAGGCAGGTCATCAGTCCCTCCAAACCCAACTCCTCACCTTTATCAAGGATCATCAACAATCCACCTACCGCCAGGTTCTACAAGGGATTTCCGCTGGAACCCTAGCGCAGCGGGAAGAGGTATTGCGGTATCTGATAGATAAGGAAGTAGTAAAGGTGTCCCCTACTGGTGAGTTGAGCGTTGAATAAATGAATAGTTGAATGAGTAAAAGCCTGTAAGGCTGAAATATTGGTAGAATGAATAATTGAATGTGAAAAAGCCTGTAGGGCTGAAATCTTGGTAGGATAAAGAGTTATTTATGTAAAGCCCTGTAAGGGGGAAACCCCAATAAAGAATCAAGCTAGTTAACACGGGCTGACAATTCTTCCGCACGCTTCTGCCAGAATAGCATGCAATTGCTACATTGTCTGTAACTCCACCTCATTGGTCTTCGTTTTGTAGAGTGTATACTAGTTCCAAGTTTTAACATTTAACATAGGAGGAGTTATGCAATTATCAAATAATACTGGTGGACTCGGCCCTATGGATTCTGAAATACTATCCGAGAAACTAGATGTCTTACTAGCAGACTATCAAGTATACCAACAAAATATACGCAAGCTAAACTGGAATCCTTCCATTAGGCCTTTTTTCACGCTAAGTGAGTCAATAGAGGAATTACAGGATGCTGTTTTTTCCCACTCTGAGGTGATAGCTGATAAAATCTTGATGTTGGGAAGTACCCCTTCAACGGTAGACGGCAACTATCTCATCAAAGCGAGTTTAACCATAGTGGAGCCAGAAATAGGATATGATGAGGCCCTAAAAATGATTGTGCTCAACAGCCAGCAGTTGTTGAAGACCGTAAGGGAAGTCTACCAGGTAGCAGAGGGATTAGGAGAGAAGTTTACCATGGCGCTAATGTCCCAGTTAGCGAGAAGCCTGGGTGGTACCATTTGGCATTTTTCTCACTTGAGAATGGCCCATATGAATTAAGCAACTGATCATTGGAGACACATGCAATGTGCCTCTACCTAGTATATATTTTTTGTTAGTGTTTACAAAAGGCCCGGAGAAATTCGGGCATCTTTTATTCAATTCAACCTCACCTCATAGGTCTCATTTATCCGGTCAATATCTAAAATGAGGTTACCCTCTTCATCTGAATGGTAGATGCGGGTAAACTTAGCAGCCCACAAAATCTCATGGGCTTTATAAGAAAAGCGAGAGTACACATGCTGGGCAAAGGTTTCATCATAGCCCTTTACCATAACTATGAATTCTACGTCCATTTTTTCCAGGTCCCTTTGTTTCCGACCATAAAGGGGGCTGTCCTGATCTATGGGGTGTACAATGGTCCATGAAAGCGGAAATAAGGCAATTTTCTCTCGCTCCAGCGGCAGTAAAAAGAATCGCTGGTGTACCTCTCCCCTCACCTCCTCAAAGTACCGTAAAGCCACTCTTGCTTCCAGTTCTATCAACTGGTTTTGCCTGCGATTGATCACCCGGAACTGGAAACTGTTTATATTCTCATAAGGAGCTATGAGAGCCTGTTGGCTGTAAGCTATTCTGGCAGTAGGGCGGGAAAAGCGTCCATATAAGAGTCCAGTAGCCAAGGCAAATGCCATCAGCCCCAGCATGGCCTCAAAGGAAGCGATCAAGCTGGCGATATCTCCTTTAGGGCTAAGGGTTCCATAGCCTACCGTAGTGAAGGTTTGTACGCTAAAGTAAAAGGCATTAGCATACTTCCCCCAGAAGCCTTCTCTAGGTGGTATGCCCGTTAGGCTCTCTACGCCCACCAGCATGTAAATGGAAGCAAAGAAGAGATTGATCAGCACGTAGGCTATGCATATGTATAAGAGAAACTGCCACCATGGGGTAGTAAGCATAATATGGTAGCCATGAATAGCTCCCAGGCCTCCTCCTGATTTAGTTACATTGAAGGAGCCGTCCCTATTGATAAGCCTTTTATGGCCTTTCTTAAATCCTGAGCCAAATCCTAAATCACGAGGATCTGGCGTATCTACTGTGGGTGTCTTCTTCGCCATATTGGGAGTTGTTGGATGGTTCTCTTAGTGACTTGGCGCGAAAGTATCCCACGCAAAGCCGCTAGGACGCAAAGATTTGAATTTTCTGATAAAAAAGAAGAGCCACCCCAGTAGGAGTAGCTCTCAGTATATTAGGTAAAGGCGTAAATCCTTAGTTATTGCGGATCAGTTCACGGGCAATTACGATGCGCTGCACTTCAGAAGTGCCTTCATATATTTCTGTAATCTTCGCATCACGCAACATCCGCTCTACATGATACTCTTTCACATAGCCATTTCCTCCGTGGATTTGGATAGACTCATTAGCACAATGCATAGCAGTTCTAGAAGCATATAATTTGGCCATAGCAGCTGATGCTACATAATTTTTACCGGTATCTTTCTCTAGGGCAGATTTCAAACACAACCACTTAGCCGCTTCTATCTCTGTAGCCATTTCTGCCAGTTTAAACTGTATGGCCTGATGGTTCATAATCTCCGTCCCAAAGGCTTTTCTGATCTTAGAGTACTCAAGTGCCCTGTCAAAAGCACCAGAGGCTATTCCCAGCGCCTGAGAAGCTATCCCTATTCTCCCTCCATTGAGGGTTTTCATAGCAAACTTAAACCCGAAGCCCTCATCCCCTATCCTATTCTCCTTAGGGACTTTGATATCATTAAAGTTGATGGAGTGCGTATCTGACCCTCTGATTCCCAACTTATCTTCCTTGGGACCTAGCTCAAAACCTTCCATGTCACGCTCCACAATCAGACAATTGATGCCTTTATGTCCTTTGTCCACATCTGTCTGGGCCATCACCAGGTAGGTACTGGCTATATTCGCATTGGTGATCCAGTTCTTGGTACCATTCAGAAGATAATAGTCCCCCATATCTATGGCAGTAGTCTTCTGGCTGGTGGCATCTGAACCTGCTTCAGGCTCTGATAGACAGAAAGCCCCTACTTTTCTCCCACTAGCTAAATCTGAAAGATATTTCCGCTTTTGTTCTTCTGTCCCAAAGGCTTCTAGTCCCCAACAAACCAATGA
>JBCCLI010000439.1:0-5297 GCA_039026975.1 Bacteroidota bacterium
AAGTCATAGCCAAACATATTGCCAAGTGTGTGGAAACAGGGCTCTTAATTCATATTTCTGAGCTAGACATTATTTTCAATAAACATGGAGAAAAAGGGAAAGGCATACAGATTTATGATGAGCTTACGCCAGCAATGAGAGAGCAGCAAGCCGAAAAGTATAAGCAACTAGCGCGTATGTATAATGAGCTTGTTCCTTATGACCAGCGGTATGGAATTACGCTTTGGGGCTTTTCTGACCGTTTCACCTGGATCAGGTATTTCTTCAATATCATGGACTGGCCCCTCATTTTTGATGACGATCTTAATAAAAAGCCTGCCTATCACGGGTTCAGGAAAGGGTTGATGGGGGAGTAAACTAGTTAATCTATGGTGGTGTAGTATAGGCCTCACAGCAAGAGGTACTAATTGCACCCTCAAAGTTGTTTTCATCACTAAAGACATCTTCGGTGAAGGAGAAAATCCCTCCAGAACATTTAGCGGAAGCTATTCAATACAGAAGTTTGGAAAGAGAGAGTTGAGGGAGTTAGAATTATAAATAAAAAGGAATCATTTGAAGATTAGTAGCTATGAAATTGAAAAATAATCTTCTTTTATATACTTTAATCTATTATATTATTCTTCCATCCTACCTTTTAGTCCAGATAAATGGATTCTGCTCTAGTGGAATTATTACGAGAAAAATTAAAAGACGCAGGTCTAAAGAAAGCAAGATTTGGGGAGAAGATTGGTGTTTCTAGAAGTAAAGGATATAACATTCTAGATGGAAAGACTAGCGTAAATATCCAAGATCTAGAAAAAATATGTATTACTCTGGGCTATAATTTTTTTGAATACCTGTCTCAAAAGTTAAAAACAGATATTTCTAATGAACATATTCCTAATTATGTAGAGCCCTCTTTTGAAAGGAAAGCTAGTGATAAGATAGTTGAATTAGAACATCCAAAATATGAGATTCTCAAACAAGAAAATTCAAATTTAAAATCTGAGAACTCACAGTTGAAAAAAGAGAATCTATTACTCGAAAAATTAAATCGAAAATCTGATAAAATAGAGCATCTACTGGAACGGATAGTTACACTGGAAGATGAAATCCATGATCTATTATCTTGAAAAGTAAATTTATAATATACTTTTCCACATAAATTTACTTTTTTTCCACAATAATGGATAAACTGATAGATTTTACTTAAAATAAAGTATGAACATTCATACTTACAAGTATGTGGATTGAATCCTAAGGTGTAGTTCTTACGTATCTTACTATCCGATACTGCCTACCTGCTTGGTAGATCGAAAAAATATGCTATATTTGTAGCCCTTTCAGTTACGTATAGATTTTACAGGTAACTGTAATTTCCACATAGCATCTTATACTGTTATTGCAAGTAGATGAAGATATATTAAAGAAACATTATTGGAATGAAGAATCTTTTTAAAATTGGAGGAGGAGGTACAGGATGAGCTCTATTCTTTCCAAATAAAATGTAAAGGCCTAAAACCAACAGCCATTTATATAATTCCTTTTCTACTATCAAGATTAAATTCCCACTCTAATCTTGATTCCAGAATGTTGGCATCAAATTCCTGAATTTCATAAGAATGGGTGATGAAGTTTTCTTCATTGCTAGTCTCTCTAAGCTTCCGAAGAGGTAATGTCTTTTGCTGATCAATCCCATCCCTTCTCTTCTCAAAAGCATTTAAAAAAAGAAGATCCCACTGGTTACTACATTCAAGATTAAAAAATATCTTCTCAGCTGTACTCTTCAGGATGAAGTATGACAGCTCATTTTTTGGAAAAAAACCCTCCCACTTGTAACGGTAAGAATAAGTAAGCTTCTTTCCTGTCTGAAGTTGGTCTCTAAACATGATCTTTACTTCTTTCCTATTTGGTGAATCAAGAATTAACCTGACACCAAGTGGATTACCTTGCTCATCCCACGCTATTAATTCTAGATTTTTATATGAGCAAGATTGAGAATAACAAAAAATTGCATGATTCCGATTTGAAAGGAATCCTCCTATAGCTTCAATTGTAACTTTCTTTTGAATAATTGAATCTCCCTGGTCATTCAAAATCTTTATAGAATAATCTGCCTCAATCTCTTTAATTCCTTCCGGATCCATTAAAACCCCTCCTTTCATTAAACTAGTCTGGATCGCCTCTGAGACTTGATTACAGAACCCACTTAAGGCAGGTTTAAGTTTTTTGTCTTTAGGATTGTATTCTCCATATACTAAGCCCGATAAATCAGAAAGTGCATCAAGCTTATCCCCTCTTGGCTTTACAAAGAAAACTCTTTCTTGCCCTAAACTCCCCATAAATAGCCCCATTTCAAATATTACATTGTCCCTAACCGTAGGGGTAACTTTTCCACGAATTAATGAAAGATCGTCTGGAGTGAAGACAAATATCCCAAATTCTACCTCTTGTAAAATTTGGAATAGATTCTCTAAAAGACTTTTTGACAGCTTAAAAATACCTTTATCCCACGTCCTAGGTAAAAACTTATCACTCTCCTGACTAAGGTTATCTGCTATTGCATTTGCTATTGGAAGCCCTTCTTTAGAAGAACCTATAAATATCCTAGCAACCATTAAAAAAGAAATTATACATTAGAAAATTCTCATAAAATATAAATTTAATGACCTATTAAAAAAATAAAATCTGAATTCCTGAAATTCAAATTACGTTTTAAGCAATATTCCTAAACTAAAACTAAATCTTTCTAGGAATAATTGTTACCCCCTAAAGAATTTAATAAACGCCTAATTATTGGCTTGACTTGTGAAATAAATATCATCTGTAAAGTCTACATAACTTGTTTAGAAGATTCAGGCAAAAATGTACAGAAGCCCAGACAGGAAGAGCTAGGGAAACATAAAAGGCCACTCCCTCACAGAAGCAGCCTCACCTCAATTACAAAAACTCTTGCTAATACGTAATACTATCGGACGCACAACGGTAGAGGTGTATGCTATCCGTGAGCCTATATACACTCACATTTTCCTGGGGGTGTAGCTTATGGAAGTGTTCGTAGGCATCTTCAACATGGGTTGCATACCAGATGACAGTTGCGGTGGCGGAGGCACGTTCAGTGAAAGTAGCACTCACTTGGAAGTTACTGGAAATGGCCCAGGCTGATCCTATCAGGAACGCCAAAATCATAGGAATAAAGTCTTCTACGCTCATATTATTTCAGCTTATATCCAAAGCTAATAGGAGCAAGTGACAACCCTATGTCAGTAGGGTTCCAGAATTTTTCCAATAATGATCCACTAATTCCTGAACACGGACCATCATCTCCTCTTGAAGGAGTTTTGGGCTGATAATAGCTACCTTATCCCCAAATCCCAGTAGCCATCTACTGAACCTGGGAAGGCTTCCTATCAGGAATTCCATCTCTACTTTGTCGTCTAGGGATTTCTCTCCTGTCCAGCCATACATATACTTTTGTTCGCCTACATAGCGGAGGGCTTCCCGCTTAAAATGGAGGACTACCTTGTACACATCTCCCTGATAGACCATGCTGTCCAAAAATTTCTGGTATAACTTCGGATCTTTCTCCTTAAAAAAGGTAGGCGTTAGCTGAAGCTTGCTGATCCTGTCAAGTCGGAAATTTCTGAAGTCTTCCCGTTTCCGACTATAGGCCATCAGATGCCAGCGATTAGAATAGAAACTGAGGCTTATAGGCTCTACTTCTCTAGGGGCTACTTCCCCAGAATAGTAAGAATAGTATTCAAAAGTGAGGACCTGTTTCTGGAGAATTCCCTTTTGTATTTCTGATAAGAAGAGAGTTTCATGTCCAGAAGAGTAATTAGGAGAAAGAGATACCTGTACCCGTTCTTCCAACTCACTTACCTGATCCTGGGTGTCTACCTGGAGAATGGACTTTACCTTCATTAAGGCTTGATCTATATCCTTCGATATCTGCTGATCAGAAAACTTAGCCCCCAGTTTTCCTGACAGCAGTAGGGCGCTGGCCTCTTCCGGTGTGAATTGGACTGGCGGGAGCCGATAATGCTCTGAAAGGTAGTAGCCTACCCCTGCTTCAGCTCCTATGGGAACACCTGCTTCCTCTAAGGCTCGAATATCTCTATAAACGGAGCGGAGGCTGATCTCAAACCTGTCAGCTATTTCTTGTGCCTTGACCACTTTCTTGGACTGAAGGTGGATCAGGATAGCACTTAGTCTGTCGATACGATTCATGATTGCTAATGTTATTAGCTATACGCGGAAAATAGTGGAAGTTTTCACATATCCCTAGAAAACCAGGAAAAGGACTTCATAATCCCTACATTTGCATGATGGAGTGGAAAAGGAATAAAGCCAACCTGGTCCAGATCGGAGATATTCTCATAAGTACAGAAATTTTTGATGAGGCTTTTATCTGTGATCTGCTGAAGTGTAAGGGTGCCTGCTGTGTGGAAGGGGACTTGGGAGCCCCCCTGGAAAAGGAGGAACTCACCATTCTGGTAAACGAACTAGAACATATCCGTCCTTACCTAAATCAAAAAGGGAAAGCTGCTATAGAGGAACAAGGCCCATATGTATATGACTTCACAGGAGATTATTCTACTCCCCTGGTAGAAGGGAAAGAATGTGCTTATACCATATTTAATGAGCAAGGAATGGCGCTATGTGGCATAGAACAAGCCTATGCAGAGGGGAAGACTACTTTTAAGAAACCGATTTCCTGCCACTTATATCCTATAAGAGTAACCAAAACCCGGCACCTGGAGGCCCTAAACTATGACAGATGGGATATTTGTAGTCCTGCCTGTAGTAAGGGATCCGCTATGGGGGTAAAGGTATATGAGTTCTTAAAAGGCCCTCTTATCAGAAAGTATGGAGAGGAATTCTACGGAGAGCTTTGTCTTTTAGCAGAAGCCTATTTAGCAGAACCTGAAGACTAATTCACGCTAAGAGGCTTACTGATGAGCATGTTAGTATCCAAGGCCAGAAGTTGGAAGTAATAATTTCCTTTTTTCAGATCAGTAGGGAGATTTAGTGTTTGTGTACCAGCAGCTAACCACTGACGGGATTTCATTCTCGACTTCCCAGACATGTCCATTAGCATGATTTCATATTCTCCAGCTTCAAAAACCTGATAGTGGAATGTGGGCCGTAAGCTATTTATGGGGTTGGGATAAATCTTAATAGTATTCTTTGCTAACTCGGCTTTACCTACAATTGACCATGAGATATCCTGTATGGAAATAATATCATTTACATCCGCATCAGCCACATACTCAAACATTAACTGTGTCCTCGCTCTCCTATCAGAAGGGACAAAT
>JBCCLI010000440.1:0-5295 GCA_039026975.1 Bacteroidota bacterium
AATTTTCTGGTTATTATCCATGAAATGAAGTATTTAATTATCCTTGTCTTAGGATGAGCTGTTAGGTTCAGATCATGATCTGAACCGACAATCTTTGATGCAAGGAAATGGCTTACAGCAAGAAAAATGTAGCACTACCCAATTTATTTTTCCCTACTACTCTTACTTGTCAATTCTTCTAAATGCTGGATAGCATGCTGGTTATCTTCATATAATTCCAGGGACTTCTTAAAGCATCTGATAGCTTCTTCTTTATTATTTCTAAAAAGGTAAGCTTCAGCTAGGCTATCAAACAGGTTAGCTGAATTAGGGTACACCCTTGTAGCAAGTAAAAATACCTTTATCCCTTCCTCAGAAGTGGTAGGATTAAAGGCCAGTTGTAAGCCAAGATTATTGATGGCTCCTTCCGGAATTTCGAATGAAGGATGTTCAACTTTTAGCGAATCATACAAAGTCTCCAGACCTTCATATGATTGTTCTCTAGCTAACTCATGAAAATCTTTAAAGTGAAAAGGTATTTTCTTCGCCTTTTTAGCTGCAACAGATATGAGTCCCTGGCTTTCCCCAGTATTTTTTGCTAGCCAAGCCTGGGCATCTGCCTCATACTTAAGGTTAGCCTCCAGGAACCGTAAGGCATATTCCATGGCTAATGCATAAGAAGCCATAATTGCTAAATCTGATTTGTCTTGTCTTGGATCTCTGGTCTGGAATAATACGCCTAAAGTACTGAAGTACGCATGTGTTAAATCATGGAAGCGTAAGCTAAAAGCATCTGAATATCTTAAGCTATCGAAGAAGAGGAAAGCAGTATTCAGCTCAGGCTTAAGGCCATCTTTTTCCATCACTTCTTCCGGAATTTCTTTTTGGGCCATATGAAGATAAGGTACCTTTACTGCTGTCATATTGGCAAATGGTGAACTCATAAGGGTAGGAAATCTATATCTCTCCGTGCCGTCTAAGCTGACTACAGCCCGTATGTATTTATTCCTCATCTGAAGGAGCGACTGCGCAATTCCGCCAAAACTAAATCCAGCTGAGGCTATACGTTCCCCATCAGCATGAGGAAGTGATAGAGCCTGGTGAACCATAAAGGCAAGATCTTGGGCCTGGATTTCCATGTCCCCTGGCGTACCTCCTTGCATCCACCTTTGTCCTGCTCCCTTGCTGGGGCATGAAATAACCAGAAATCCATGACTGGCGAGCATTTCTCCCAAGCCAAAATTCTCAACTGAGGACGCCTGATAACTAGGTGCGTAAATAACTACTGGAAATGAGCCTTCCTCACCTTCAGCATCCATATAAGCCCAGGTAGTTTCTTCCATATGAACCTGGTTCTGAGCTGTATTAGGGTAGTAAAACCAGTTTAAGATTTCCTCATTGGGAAGATAAGCCCATTCTTCCTCCTGCTTCAGCACCTCCATGTAATTGAGAATGGTCATCCTCTTCACATCATGGGCAGGTGTCTTAGCTGGATACCACAGGCTAATATCCATAGGCCTGGGGGTAAACTGATTATCCCAATTTCCTTCCTGAGCATAGGTACGGGTACTATCATAAACCTTATAGTGGGTAAATCCCACTTCATAAGGCCCTTTTATCAGTTGGCAATTGGCATAGGATAGTTGGCCAAGACTTAGGTTTACAGATAGTAGAAATGGCAGGAGTAATAGGATTTTTCTCATATCAGAATGACAACGGTATAGAATTATAGTGGCGCGAGGGGTTCTATTTTATGAACAGAAAAAAGAACAGTAAGATCAGTACAGCTATTTATTTCGATAAATATTTATTACATTTAATGAAATTAATACAACGAATTGAAATTCTTCTTAAATAGAATTTTATCTTCCTTGCTCGTACTCCTCTTCCTTGTCATTAGTTTGCAAACCTACTCCCAATTAGGAGAATCTTCAGCATTCCTCATCACCCAAAAAGGGGATACCTTATTTGGGGAGTTTGAACCCTCAGGTATTACTGAAAGTCCCCAAAAAATAGGCTTTAAGCAGGCTGCTGATAATAAATACACTTATTACAGTCCTGCCCAAATAAAAGGATTCAGCCTGAATGAGCAAGAGAAGTATTATACAAGGATAGTAGACATAAATGTCTCTCCTATAGCCGTAGAAAAAATACGTACAGATACTAAAGATCCGGTATTCCGCACAGATACTGTATTCCTGCAACTACTAGTGGCAGGAAGAGCTAATTTACACGGTCTACAAGACAAAGGAAGGTGGCATTTCTTCATTCAGAAAGAGGAGGTTCCTCTGGAAGAGCTTATCCTCACAAGATATATTTCTTACCAGGGCAGGGAGCAGATCTCTACCTATAATGAACAATATAAAGGGAGGCTCAGAAATCTCTTTTCAGATAGTGAGGAGATATTTGCCTTGGTACCTTTGATAGATAAAACCCGCTACAAAGAAAGAGAGCTGATCAAGCTGGTCATTGCGTATAATCAATCGGTGGATGACCTTAGCTATGAGGCGAGTAAGCTAAAAAGAACCAAACTCGGTTGGGGGGTACTTGCAGGCATATCAGCTAATACCCTGGATTTGACCGGAGCAGTGTCTTTAGTCCCAGTGAACTTTAGTGAGTTAAGCTTCCCGCTAAGGCCAGGTATCCAAATAGGCGTTTTCTTGAAGCAAGAGCTGCTTAATAGCGGCATAAATCTATTACACGAGTTACAGTTCAGAACCTTTGAAGTAACAGGTAGTAGCGAACGACTTAGCCCCACCAATTTCTTTTTTGAAGAGGAAGTGGTCACGGATTTTACTTACCTGGAACTCAATAATATTCTTAGAAAAAAGCTAGGCAAAATAGTCTCAGGCAGATTTGTCTTTCTTGAGGGAGGAGTAGGAGTAAGTCTGTTCATGAAAGATGAAAATAGTTGGTCCCAAAAAACCTCTAACGATAATTTCTCCACCGAAAGTCAAGGGATTATTGCAGAAAGACCCAGAACAGTAGAGTTAGGCCTTTTAGCTGGAGGCGGCTATGAAATGAAGAAGATATCCGTAGGTCTTAGGTATAGGTTCGGAACTGGATTTTTAAGTAGAAGTAATGGAAGGTCCTTTTCACATACCCTCGCTCTTCTTGTAGCTTACGACCTAAAATGATTCAAACTCTATAATACCATCTCCCCTAAAGCAGTCCTTTCGAAGTGAAATAAATTTACTTTTACATGAGGTTCCCCCAATATATTTCACAACTTAATACTATTTTCGTCATAAAAATTCCTAAAATACTCCATTCATATAAAATAAATAACTACTTAATTACCTTCTGTTCTAAGATTCTCCTAAAGACATAGCTTTATGGCTTATTAATTTTAGCCAGCATCCATGTGTCTGCCACAGCCAACCCTTAACCAAAAACTTGGCCATACGCTACGATCAATATTAAGTGTATGCTTACTGATCCTTTGGGCTTGTGTTTACAATCCCCTCTACGCAGCTGATTACTATGTTACCACAGGAGGCTCTGATGAGTCTGGAGATGGCTCTGCCCAGAACCCCTGGAATTCACTTCGCTATGCAGCAGAACAAGTGGAAGAAAACCAGGGACATGTGATCCACATAGGAGCGGGAACTTTCATAGAAGATGGACAGGTCAAGATCAAGCCGGGCATAAGTGTAAAAGGGGCAGGTATAGACCAAACCATCATCACAGCCGCTCCCTCTTTTTATACCACTTTCCCATTTCATCCAGAAGACCCTTATCCTTTCTTCGAGGATCTACAACTTTCCTATCCCCTAGCCAATATGCTTATTTCTCTTTCCAGCAATCAGGGAAGAGTAGATGGCAACCAAAGTATTAGCGACCTAACCATAGATGGGGCCAATAAACAGATATACGGAGGGATCTTAGTCTATCGCAGGGAAAACGTAGAAATAGCTAATGTAAAAGTAAGCGAGACCTTCTTTACGGGTATCTGGCTTTTTTGGAGTGATCATTTATCTGTCCATGATATCATCATCAGAGATTGCTCCTGGGGAAATAGTGGCTTCTCTAGTGGCGGAATCAATATTGGAGGAATTAAGTACGCAGATTTATATAGGCTAGATATTGAAGAGAGAGAACAGCGTGAGGGTACTAAGGGAGGAGGATATGGCTTAGTAGCCATAGGGCCTTGGTTTGAGAATGACCTGATTGACGTGAAGCTACATGACTCCAAAATCATCGTGCACTTTGAAGGATTATGGGAGAATGGGTTAGCACCTAATTTCTGCATTGAATACCACAACGTTTCTTCCTACAACTGTGAAATCTACCGGAATGAGGTAAATAATGTCATGAGTCTGGTAGATCCCAGCCACGCAGATCCTACGCTAGGATTTGATGGAAAATACCAGCGAGATCATAGTGTCAGGGTATATGATAATTACTTTAACATAGATAATGAAAATGGATATCCGCTAGAGGTGACCCTCAACAGGGTAGAGATATTTAATAACCTGGTAAACGGGAACCAGAGCAGTTCCCTCTTCATCGCCAACTGGGAAACTGCCGAGCGCCCTGTCTACGACTGGCATATTCACCATAATGTTATTTATGATTTTGCAGCGGGATATCCCAAGACTGTCCTCATGCTCCGTCAAGGGATTAGTGATTTAAGATTTGAGCATAACACAGTAGAAGTCTCTGATGAAAGCATGTCCTTATTCTGGTTCCAGGGAGGTAATTCTCAAGATATATTTGTTACTAATAACCTGGTATACCGGATAAATGAGGTCAAACAATGGGGCCAGCCTGTTGCAGACTGTATAGCTGAGTTAAATGTAGATTACGGTTGGGAGACTGATATTTCTGATATTTCTCTTGAGAATAACCTCTTTTATAACTTTGACGGTAATACTTTCCTCAAAGGGGGATTTACCAGATTTGATGGACAACCTAATGGATACGATACCTACCTCCCTCAGAATCTCTTTCAAGCTAATAATCTAGCAGCAGATCCACTAGTCCAGCGATCAGGAGACAAGCCAAGTCCATTCTTTTCTCTCCCTCCTAACAGTCCGGCTATAGATGCTGGGAAAATGCTGGATATCCAAACCTTTTCAGGAAATGGGCCAGACATAGGAGCATTGGAAACCCTGACTGCATCCACTGGAAGTATTCTCCCTACACATATCACTCGCCTATTAGCTGAGACCTGTGATGCTACTAAAGTGGGAATAGACACCGCCACCCTACAAAATCAGTTGTTAGGAGATAGTCTCATCATTTCCACCACTACCCTTATCCCGCTTGTAGACTGACCTGTAGTAGTGAGCTCCTCCATTACGGCTTTCACCT
>JBCCLI010000441.1:0-5273 GCA_039026975.1 Bacteroidota bacterium
CATATAGCTCTTTTTATACGCCTCAGAGGCATTAATTTCTATATTCTCTACCTTGGTTTCAAAATAGCCATTAGCTAATTGCGCTTCTTCTTCCTCCTCTCCTTGCTTGAGTTTCACCTTCCAGGTAGAGCGGGAAATAACCTCAAAGAGCCAGATAGGGACATAAACTGCTCGTAGGTCTTCTGCTTTGATCACATTAGGAACTGTCTCCGCATACCAGGTCCCTTCCATATACCTTGTAATGGCCTTTACCGCTTCTTCAGCAGGTAGCTGAAAGGGGAGAATATGCGTAGGACTCACCAGCTGCTCATGCGTATCCAGTTCCTCAAACTCACTTTTCCCACAATTAAAGCAAGAGGCTTCTTTAGGATCAGTTTCAGAAAAAAAGGTGGATTTGCACTTCTTACACTTCAGGAGATTATGTGTTACCCCCCAATCTGTAGCCAGATCTCCCAGCTTCACTGCTTCATCTAACGTCTTAATCTTAACTTGATCTTCTCCTTTTAAGGCCATGACAGTAGGTTAAAGCTCCTAAGATACGTAACGCCATCCTTTAATGAAGATTTCCAAGTCAAGATACCAGCTATACGTTTGAGCATAATAGCTGTCAAGTGTATGGATATCCAGGTTTGTAGAGGTATTTCCAGTTCCCGTCCTGTATAGCATATTGAGTATTCCCGGTTTTATCTGTGGCAATCCTCGCTGGTGAGCGGAGATATAGCCTACCATATGGGCCTTTCCTATCATTATCCGCCAAATAGCTGAGAAGGCTTTCGTGGGCTTCTTATAAAAGGGAAAGAGTACAGGAAATAAAACCAGTAATAAAAGACTACTCATCTTATCAAATACCTTCTTACTAAGTAAGGCTCGCTTGTAACTTAGGTTAAAGGAAGAGGTCTGGACATGCTTAGCTTCATAGGTTTCCTGGGGGCCTATGAGAAAGTTACAGTCAGGAGGGATGATTTTAAAGCTTAGGCTTTTCTCACGCCAATCCTGCATAATATCCATGATCTGGGTAGCAGAGATACTTCCGGCTGAAAATATTAGCTCTTCTACATCATAGAGAGCTAGGATTTCCTCCAAATCTGAAACTGCCCCCAGCGCTTCCTTACTGGGCTTAAATTGGCTGTCTACCCATCCCATTACATTAATCGGATAGTCTATTTCCCTGGAGAGCAACCGCATGGCACGTCTAATGTCTTCTCCTGACCCTATCAGTAATACCCGTTTGAGGGTTTTCTCATGAAAAAAGAAGCTCCCCCCTTTTCGCATATTGATCAGTCCTCTGAGGGTAATTGCTAATATCATGGCAAAGATGGAGGTAAGCCCTACTATAGCACGAGAAAAGTTAATCTGGGGAAAGACATAGCTGACAGTGGCTATGGCTATGAAGCCACTTAAGGTGGCAGTGATAATGGCACGTATCTGGTAAGGCTTTTTATAAGCCCCGGCTAGGGCTAGGAAGGACACAAATACCAAGGTATAAATAGGCGCAGCCACCCAGTCAAAGGAAGGTGGATAAGCGCCTCCCTCTATGTATCGCACGTAGTGCTCCCAATAGGACTTAATCCCATAGATCAATCCATAAATCAGTCCTCCCTCTATTATAGGGAAGCCCAGTGTTTTCCCCACCCTAAACAGTACCGCTAATAAAGCCCTGAAGTAAACTGCCAACCGTATACCAGCTATGAATAACTGCTTACGACTTCCCCCAAAGTGTTTCTGGGCAAATATGATCATGGCCTGATAAAAGACCTTCACATAGTTCAGACTGCCTGTCTTGGTACTTTCGCCTTTATAGTGGATGATTTGGGTATCTGCCAAGTAGGCATTGGTATGATCTGCTAAGAGGATTCTGTAAGAAAGGTCTATGTCTTCTCCATACATGAAAAAATCTTCATCCAAATAGCCTATTTCTTCCAGCAGATCTTTCTTCATCCACATGTAGGCACCAGATAAGATTTCTATCTCGTGATTCTCCTCCTTTTCCAGGTAACTTAGATGGTACTTCCCGAAGACTTTACTATTGGGGAAAAGAGAGGATAGCCCAAAGATTTTATAGAAAGACACCCAGGGAGTAGGTAGGCTTCTCTTGGATTCCGGTAAGAACATCCCCTCTCCATCTATCATTTTTACGCCTAGTCCTCCCGTGTTAGGATGTGCTTCCATATAGTCAAAACACTTCTGAAAGGCATCTTCAGCTACCACTGTATCAGGATTTAGCAGCAGCACGTATTTTCCTTTCGCCATGGCTATCCCTTGGTTATTAGCTTTGGAGAAGCCGGGATTATCCACATTTTCAATGAAGGTGATGGAAGCTGCGAACTTCTCTCTCACCATCTGTTGGCTGCCATCGGTAGAGGCATTATCAATGACAATGATTTCTGTCTCTAATGCTGTCCCAGCCACCAAAGCTGAGCGCAGACACTGCTCCAGGAAATATTTAACATTATAATTTACGATGATGACTGATAGATCCATGCCCTGACTTGGGAAGCTTATAGGATTCCATTCCCGTTAGAAGAAGTAGCTACCAGGGTACGGTTCACTAATGACCGAGCCAGGGTTACTTCATCCGTAAATTCTAAGTCGCAGCCCACAGGGATCCCTCTTGCAATACTGGATATTTTCACATCATGCGGCTGGAGCTTTTTGGAGATGTAGAAGGCAGTAGTATCTCCCTCTATGTTAGCGCTAAAAGCAAATATCACTTCCTTGATTTCTTCTGACTGAGCGATCTTCTCCACCAGGGGATCTATTCTCAAGAGAGAAGGGCCTATGCCTTGCAAGGGGTTTATGAGTCCCCCTAGCACATGGTAAATACCCTGAAACTGATGGGTATTCTCCAGGGCCATAACGTCCTTAGTATCCTCCACTACACAGACTACAGACTTATCTCTTCTAGGGTTAGTACAGATATTACAGAGATCTGCATCTGAGATATTATGGCAGGACTTACAATACTTAATGTTCTGCCCCATGTCTATGATGGAGGTGCCTAAGCGCTCATTATCTTCTTTTCCCTGCTTGAGCATATGAAGCGCCAGTCTTAGGGCCGTCTTCTTTCCAATTCCAGGCAAGCTGGACAACTCATTTACGACATTTTCTATCAACCTGGATGGATATTCCATATATGCTTAACGCGCTAGTTGTTGATGTAAGTGAAAAGCGGCAGCCAATATGTCTGCCCCTCAATCCGAAAAGAGCTTTCCTATCAAATTTTCCCCTCAAGACCCCCTTTTCGTTCTCTAAAAATACGAAAAAAAGCCCGTTTTCTAGTCCATTTTTGAAATAGATAGTTTTTAGGCGAAAAGGATGGATTTGAAGTTCTGACAAGCAAATTTTTTGAAGAATAGCGTGCTATTGTGATAAGAATTAGCGCAGATAAGGTTCTTCAAGCAGGTATGTTCTACAAAAATTAACGATTTTTCTCCAGGGCAGCCTCTCTATCTCCTCGCTCTACAGCTAAATCAATGAGTAGACTAATCAGTTCAGCATAAGGAACGCCATTTTCTACCCATAGCTTGGGATACATACTGATATCTGTAAATCCGGGAAGGGTATTCACCTCATTAACGTACACATTCCCTTCTGGATCTAAGAACATATCTACCCTGGTCATTCCCTCACACCCTAATACTCTATAAGCATTCTTGGCTACTAGCATGAGTTTAGCTAGCATCTGAGCATCTATGTCTTTGGCAGGAATCTGAACCTTGGCAGCTTCCTCACTCTCATACTTAGCATCATAATCATAAAATCCATCATCCATCACTACTTCCCCTACTCCTGTAGTCTCTATGAGTGCATTCCCCATAACAGCACATTCTATTTCTCTGCCCTTAAGCCCTTCTTCTACTATTATCTTATGATCATACAAAAAGGCAGTGGCCATAGCCTCTTTCAGCTCAGGTAGAGTATCCGCCTTTTTTACCCCTACAGAAGAACCCATATTAGCAGGCTTCACAAAAAGGGGAAGTCCTAACTGATTGACTACAGCCGTATAGTCTATAGCCTCTTTTTCAAAATAGTAGAAGGTCATAGCTTCCGCTACCTTCAGATCAGCTTCCCTCAGCAATCTTTTACTCACATCCTTATCCATAGAGACGGCTGACCCTAGGACATCTGGCCCTACAAAGGGAAGATTGAGCTGTTTGAGCATGCCCTGTAGACTACCATCTTCTCCGTATGGTCCATGAATGATAGGAAAAACCACATCTAACTGTTCTATAGCGGAAAGCTCTTCCAGCCTGATGATTTGGCCACGCTCTGCTCCCGGAATAACTGCAAGGGGTTCTCCATCCTCTATCCTAAGGTCCTGTGATAGAAAGGCATCTTCTGCCAACTTAAACCACCTACCTCCTTTTCCTACCCCTATTAGGCATAGCTGGAAACGGGTCTTATCTATAGCGCCATAAATATTTCTGGCTGAATTAATGGATACATCATGTTCGGGAGATTTCCCTCCAAAAATAAGGGCTACTGTAAGCATAGAATTATGTAAGTTGAATTTTGAAATTGGAAAATTTCCCGATCAGACTGAAATTATTAGGCCACTTTATGCAACAATTCAACCCTAAAAACGAGCATATTCTTATTTATGTAGGAGGAGAAATTATTCCTAGAGCTAACGCTAAGGTATCTGTCTTTGACAGTGTAGTACAGGGGGGAGATGCCGTTTGGGAAGGGCTGCGAGTATATGATGGGAGAATTTTCTCCCTGGAAGAACACCTGAACCGTATGGTCTCCTCAGCCAAGGCCATGGCATTTACAGACATCCCAACTAAAGCATCCGTGAAGCAAGCCCTCTTTGATACGCTGAAGGCCAATGATATGCGTGATGGTGTGCACATCCGCATGACCCTTACCCGCGGCACTAAAACTACCTCCGGCATGGACCCCCGCCTCAACCAGTTTGGCTCCTGCCTCATCATAGTCCCGGAATGGAAAGCGCCCATTTATGATGATACAGGGATTACCCTTATCACGGCTTCCAACCGTAGAAATGCGCCTCAGTTTGTAGACTCCAAGATCCACCACAACAACCTCATCAATAATATCCTCGCCAAAATAGAAGCCAATGTAGCTGGGGCAGATGACGCCCTCATGCTGGACATAGATGGATTTGTAGCAGAAACCAATGCCACCAATGTCTTTATGGTCAGACAAGGCGTGCTACGTACGCCTACCCCTGACGCATGCCTACCTGGTATCACACGTGCCCTGGTCATGGAGCTAGCTAAGGAAGGTGGAATCCCCCTGGAAGAAACCCG
>JBCCLI010000442.1:0-5272 GCA_039026975.1 Bacteroidota bacterium
ATCCATTGAAATTCTCAGGTAGTCCTATGGCATGATTAAAGGAACTCTACATTTCTCCAAACATCTTATCATCTACTTCCGCTTCTTTATTATGCCGTTGTAAGCTCCAGTCATCATTGAAGGTGGTCTGGCTCCATCTATTTCTCACCCAACGTAGAACTTGCACGCCCAGTCCTAATTTTTCCTGCAGTTCTTCCTCTAACTCTGCCACAATTTTGTGTTCTTCTATGTCAATAACCATGAAAGGAATCTCCTCACAAACTTCCTCTAACTTTAACCCCTCTTGCATGAGCTCTTCACTAGGACTACTTTTCTTCTGCTTATGGGTATGTTCATAGAATCCCAGTTTGAGATAAGGGTAGCAACTATTAAAGGTATCAGATAATTCCTTGAGGGTTTTAAGTCGGTGGAGAACGAGCTTATAGACTTTGACTTCAGGAGAACTAGCCATCACTTTTTTCTTTAATGCTACAAAATTTCCGGTGAAATGCAAGTTTAGGCTATAGGCAAATAGACTACTAGCTGGTATGATCACTTATGATTAACCACTTACCATCTACTTTTTTCCACACCAAGGTGAAATAGCCACTTGCATCTTCTATTTCTCTTTTCAAATAGAATTTCCCTATGACCAAGGCTACTTCTTCTGTAACTGCTCGCATATTGACTATATCAAAGGAAAGGGTACCCATGATGGTTCTGTCAGGATAACTTCTCTTATAGCGTTCAAATGTATTCTGCCATCCATAAACTGGGCCTCCACTTCCGGTAAATACCAAGTGTTCAGACTTCCAGTATCCTTCCATGAAGGTGGGAATATCCCCTTCATTCCAGGCGTTTTCCTGCATATTAAAAACAGCTATAATGGCTGCACTGTCTGCAGAGGATAAGGTCTGCGCATGTATGAATAAACAACTACTGGTGATAAGGATAGCAAGTGAAACTTTCATATCAATATTCTTTTGGAAGAAAAGATAGAAAAATCTGGTCGCTTCTTCCCCATGCCGATAAAACCTGTAAATTTGTGCCTGCCTGTAAAAAATCCGTATAACCATTAGGCACTGTAAGAACGACAACCTTTATGAGTGATAAGATAGTCCTGCGATTTGCTCCCAGTCCTACGGGGCCATTGCATATAGGAGGTGTAAGAACGGCTCTTTATAATTATCTCTTAGCCAAAAAAACGGGGGGTAGATTTATTCTGAGAATAGAAGATACTGACCAGAATAGGTATGTAGAGGGAGCTGAAGAGTACATTATTCAAGCCCTAAGATGGGTGGGAATAGAATTTAATGAGGGGGTAGGGGCAGGAGGAGAAAAAGGCCCTTACAGACAATCCGAACGTAAGAGCATGTATCGTCAGTTTGCAGATCAGCTAATAGCATCAGATAACGCTTACTATGCCTTTGATACCCCTGAGGAGCTAGATGCTATGCGGGAAGAATTAAAGGCAGCGGGAAGTTCTAACCTACAGTATAATTTTGCTGTAAGAGGTAGAATGAAGAATAGCCTGAGCCTATCAAAAGAGGAAGTAGCGGAAAGATTAGCTTCAGGTGATCCCTATGTTATAAGAATGAAAATGCCTCGCAAAGAGGAAATCCGTTTCCATGATATGATTCGGAAATGGGTGGTTTTTCAGTCCAACCAGCTGGATGATAAAATTCTCCTAAAGGGAGACGGAATGCCTACCTATCACCTAGCCAATGTGGTGGATGATTACCATATGGGTGTTACGCATGTGATAAGGGGGGAAGAGTGGGTTTCCTCTACCCCATTACACGTCATGCTGTATCGTTCGTTAGGTTGGGAGAATAGTATGCCGGTATTTATCCATTTACCCTTAATCCTCAATCCTAATGGGAAGGGCAAAATGAGTAAGCGGCAGGGAGATAAGCTAGGATTTTCTGTTTTCCCTACTCAGTGGAAGGATCCTAAAACAGGCGATACTTCCTCCGGCTTTAGGGAGGACGGATATCTACCGGAAGCCTTAATGAACTTCCTGGCGTTACTAGGTTGGAATCCTGGGAATGAAGAAGAGCTAATGGAGGAAGATAGGCTGGTAGAGCTATTTGATTTGGAGAAACTCAATAATTCAGCTACCAATTTTAATATTGAGAAATTAAACTGGTTTAACCAGCAATACATCCGCATGAAGACGGAGGAAGAACTGCTGGTTTTAGTTAAGCCCGAACTGGAAGCCGCTGGATATCGTATACCATCAGACAGCTTTTTGTTGGAAGTGATTCGTCTATTAAAAGAGCGAGTTACCTTACTAACTGATTTTATAGGCCAAAGTAAGCTGTTCTTTGAAGCGCCTACTTCCTTTAATGAAAAGATGAAGAAAAAGCACTGGAAAGGAGAGGCAAGGGACCTTATGGCTGCTATGAAGGATAAGTTCTCTGCCATTAAAGACTGGAAAGCAGAAAATCTAAAAAATGCTTTTGAAGAACTATTGGTGGAAAAAGAGGTAGGGAAAGGAAAAATTCTGGCTCCTCTTAGACTGGTGCTTACAGGAGAACCCTCAGGGCCAGGGGCTTTCGATATAGCTGCCGTTATAGGAAGAGAAGAAACTCAGTCCAGAATGGCCCATGCCATTGAACACTTGGCTTGAATCTTATAAGGAGATTTTATGTGGATTCGGAGACAATGTTCCCGTATTATAGACAGAATAGTTAACTTGTTAAATTAAGACTATATATATTGCAGGAGAAGGTAGTGTTTATATCTGTTAAATTTGTTCTTGTACGCTTGTAAGCCACTATCATCGCATTATTAATAAGAGTTTATCTTGGCAACTAAGAAAAAACCAAAGACTAGAATACAAAAGTTTATAAACTATACGCGGGAAGCATTTTTCTGGCCTGTGCATTTAGCTGCTTTGGCGGGTATCACTGCCATAGCTGCACTGGGCATAGTGATTCTCCCTGAAATAGGCTTAGGGATAGATCCCGCCCTTATTACTCCTTCCGTCATTATGGCTGCTGGAGGCTTGGAACTTATGCTATTGAGTGCCATCAGTAATAACCCCCGATTTATTAGGGCTATTAATGCTAAATACCAGAAAGACATAGATGCCTTTCATAAGACCAAGACCCTGGTAGATTACTATAATGCTCTTACATTAGAGTCTCAGCGTAGATTTGATGGGCTAAGAAAGCGCATTAAGGAAGTGAGAGAGGGTTTCCAAAAGATGAATACCAGTGTACCCACGCTGGTGAATAGATTTGTAACGAAGTTAAACCAGATAGAACTTTCATACGCTAGGCTTCTATACTTTAAGGATAAGTTTCCTGAGCTGACTAATGACGAGGTAATATCTAAGACAGTTCAGGAGATTGACAAGATCAATCAGGAACTAAAGAACGCTAGTAGCAGACTTAAAAAGATCAAAGAGAAGAGATTAAGGCTACTGGAAATGCGTATGGATAATTACGCCAAAGTAACTGAAAACAGAGAAGTTATAGAAGAGCAGCTCCAGACTATAGAGGAACTGGTAGAGTACATTAAGGACCAGCCTATCACTATGCAGAATACGGAGCGAGAGGATATTATGATAGATAACCTTCTCTTTGAAACAGAGCAAACCCAACAAAGTCTGGAAGAGATAGAAAGCCTGATGCAGTCAGAATTTTATCCTGGTATAGTGGATGATTATAGTTCAGATATGGGCACAGATTTTCAGGAAAAGCTAAAAGAGTAATTCCATTTTCCTATCCCCAAAATCGTTTTGTTTTTTCTTCTGAATATGTTCACCTTAGGATGAATCATAACCATCTCTATGTATCAATTTCTCATTACAGAGCCCAAAAACCACACACTTGTTATTATCCTTAATAGACCTAAAGTCCTGAATGCCCTCAGGCGGGATATGATCTATGAGTTACAAGATGCTATCAAGAAATTTATAGGTGATCCTACACTTAGGGGTGCGGTCATCATAGGTTCTGGAGATAAGGCCTTTGCTGCGGGGGCAGACATTTCAGAATTTAAAGATCTTGATAGTTTGGAAACAGCTATAGAGGGAGGCAGGCTAGGGCAAGATGTCTTTCAGTTGATAGAAGATGCTCCCAAGCCTATTATAGCTGCTGTTAATGGATTTGCTTTGGGAGGAGGATGTGAATTGGCCATGGCTTGCCATATGCGCATAGCGGCGGAAAATGCTAAGTTTGGCCAGCCTGAGGTGAAGTTAGGTCTGATCGCCGGTTATGGTGGTACCCAAAGGCTCGCCCAACACATAGGCAGAGCAAAAGCGACTGAGCTCCTGCTAACGGCAGATATGATTAATGCGGAGGAGGCGTTGCGTTTAGGACTGGTAAACTACGTAGTGCCATTAAGCAAACTCACTGAAAAGTGCCTGGAAGTGCTCAGAAAAATTTATGAGCAATCTCCGCTAGCCGTTGCCTTTACCCTGGACGCTATAGGGTCAGGCGTGAAAGGCGAAGACGGATACAGAAGGGAAAGAGAGAACTTTGCCAAGGCCCTTCTTTCAGAAGATGGCAAAGAAGGCACTACCGCTTTTCTAGAAAAGCGTAAACCTAATTTTACGGGTAAGTAGGCTTTTGATTGTCTCAAAAGTTGAGGTGGTCTCTTTTCGTTGCTAAGCCATTGAAGGGGCTTTACCTCTCCTTAATTATAGTAGTAACTACTTTATCTGACAGTATGCACCGGGTATCTTAGCTAAATTTTGGTAGACACTGTAAACAGCTATAGTGGGCTGACTCAGCTAATGCTCAATATAATAACCATTTTTCAGTAAAGATAAGGAAGATATATGAAGAACATGGAGGGAGATATGACTCTACAAAGATTTACGATCAGTTATGCCAAAAATTTAAGTGTCCTAGCTAGCACATCTATTTTTGATTCTGAGGAAATGGGATCATACCTGTAGCACTTGGGAGGAAGAACTACTTCTTTACCAATTCGCATAAAGTTTCCAGACATGCGGTTGTCATTTACCCCTTAATAGGATCTTTTGAAAACTCAAGATCAATCCTACTGAATGTCTCACGCACATTCTAGAAACCATATCCAATACTAATGTCCAAGACCTTGGCTGATCACTCCCATATAACTGCAAGACATAGGCAAACTGACTTGAACTAACTCGGACGCTTGCAAAAACACGGCCTAGAACCAACTCCAGGCCTAGTAGGTTAACAGAATTAATGCTTTCTTTAACGCGAGTTCGGGGTTTAGTTTCTTGAAAAAGAATGTTTTATGATGAGAAATAGGGCAAGAAATGAGAGATTAATGGTGTCAAAACATCTCA
>JBCCLI010000443.1:0-5269 GCA_039026975.1 Bacteroidota bacterium
AAGAGGGTGGGTTACAAACGGTTGGGCCAGCCCTGTGGGGTCTGCTACCCCCGTAGCTTCAATAATTAATTCATCAAACTCATCTCTTCTCTTATACAGATCATTGAGAATATCATATAGATTATCATTGAGCGTACAACACAAACAGCCATTATTTAGCTCGACAATGGTTTCCTCCTGATGAATTACGAGCTCGCTATCTATACCCTGTTCGCCAAACTCATTTTCGATTATGGCATAGCGAGTATCTGTATTTTGTTCAAGAATATGGTTTAGGAAGGTTGTTTTTCCTGCTCCCAAGAAACCCGTGAGAATAGTTACTGGTTTTTCTGATATTTTCATTTGCTCACCTCCTCTGCCTTATCTAGTAAATATATTAAGCCATCTCCACCTCTTATAAGGCGCAAGATACCGCGCAGGGTTACCACCTGATCTAGTTTATAACGTTTGCCAGGTTTGGAGAACCAAATATTCATAACTGACTCCACTCCGCCACCTCCACAAAAAAAGCAGGCATCATATGGATAACGTGAGAGGGCAAAGACCTCGCCTGAAACGTCTAAGGGTAATATATAGCCTATAATTTCTATCTGCTTATCCTCTAAAGCTGTAATGGATTTATCAAAGAAGGGACGCTGAACTATATACCCTTTGTTTATATCCATTTCCTGAACAAAGCCCACCTCGCTTAGTTGAATCCAATCGACCGTAGCCTGGGCATGGGAGTCGGCCATCCAAATCCACAGAAAGAACATCAGCCAATACTGCATAGGTTTATCTTCTACAATGAAGATTGGGTAGCTTGAGCCGCTAGCGTACGCGTTTCTTTTAATAGACGCTTAACTTCCGCACCCATAGCTTCTTGAAGTTCAAGCATTTCTGCAGGGGGAAGATCCTTTAACTCCTCATTTCCGTGGTCATGACTGTGATCATGGTCATGGGCGTGGTCATGCCCTGCATGCTCAAAGCCAGGCACTTCTACTAAACCCTCTTCCCACTGGGTGCTAGCTTCCTTAATTTCTGCTAAAGTCTGTTGACCCTCTGGAGCTAGCTCTAATGCCTGTAAGGCATCTAACTCACTAGTTAGCGAATCAAAGGTAATAAGCGCCATTTCATGCACTTCGAAAGCTTGTTTCAGTTCCGGAGCAGGCTCACTACTTTGACAAGCTACAAATACCCATATGCAAATACTGATTCCTGTAAGGTAACGGAGCATAATAGAAAGTTTTATTGAAAGTTGAATCGAACGGAGAGTTGAAGTTATGGCATTACATCTGCAAATAGGTCAAAAGATTTTATTTTCGCAACATTGTTGCAATGGTAGCCAGATTTGCCTCATACTGATCCTGGATTTACCACAGCCCTAAAGAGTATACATGATCTTAGGGTATCTTAATGATTTTTTGCTGCCCTATTTCTTTTCCTGCTACATCAAAGAGTTGTATCCAGTATATCCCATCAGGTAAAAGTGAAAGATCAACCCTCATCTCTGTCCCTTTTTCTAATAAGTATTTGCTTACTGGCTGTCCTAAGAGGGTATAGATAGTTATGTTTCCTACCTCCATCCCTGTGTCAATATATAATATTTCATTAGTAGGATTAGGATAGGTGGAAAATTTGGAAGATAGCGGTTCAGTTACTGAAGTAGTAAACTGCTGACAGAAGGCACTTTCCTTCCCACTTTCACCCTTGAAGTTGATCAGTTCTTCCCAAATAATATCTCCTATGGCTACATAGTTATCCTTGATTAGCGGGTGTATAATATCTGGTGCCTGGAAAGTAGCGGGTACTTTTTCTCCTACCATAGCTGAATAAGTAACCATAGCGGCCAGGAAGTACAGAGAAGGTCTCCCATGTGGGGCATCATCCTCGTACAAAATGTCTATGGGAATTTGGTTATAAGGAGATCGGGTCAGGATGCTGCTCATAAGGGGACCCACAGGGATCATGCTGACGCACACATCAGGATTAGCTGCTACAAGAGCATCATGATAAGTGAGAAACCAAGTATGGAACCCGCCAGTTAGCTCAGCATTATACGCCTCCCACTCTGAAGCGGAAGGTGGAAAGCCATTCCCTAAGAAGGGCGCCATGTCCGGCCAATTCTCATAAATATAGAAATCAAGCCCCTCTTCTTGCTGCTGACACCAGCTAAATACTTTTTGGGTAGCAGACAGAGGCGTGATGCCTGGATCATTAGGATATTCTTCATCAGGTCCTTGCCACTGGATGAAGTTGCCAGGAGTAATGAGGATGTCTGTAAAATCAGCAGCTGAGAAGGGATCCGTGTCAGATTCCCAAACGGGTGCTACCACATCAAATCCCCACTGCGAGAAGGGAGGGAGGTTTTGGTGCTGAGGGAGAAAGCCATACTGCCCACTCACCGCATAGGAGATGCCTGCTTCCTCTGCTAGAAAATGGAACCAGTGCGGGACAGAAGTCTCCTGGCTGGGCGTAGGATTTACCTGAAACTCATGGTTGATGAGGCTGTGCCCAAAGATGAAGTTTCTAATGGCAGGTTGAGATGATACCGGAATAAAGGATAGGAAGAGAAGGAAAAGAATGGTAGAAAACTTTCTCATAGAGGGAGTGGATATGCGTAGGGATTAGGAGTCTATCAATGTTGAATGTTGACTAGTTGTTATTTGCAGCTAGCATCTTTTTCAAAAACACAATCTGGCCCAGGTGATAGTGGCTATGCTCTACTATCCCATGTATGTTGCGGAACAAACTACCGAATTTATTCTCCCAAAAGTCTTCTGCCATTTGTTCATTGGTGAGCTTTTCTACTTCACCGGCAAAAGCTTCCACATTCTCATACATACGGGCTACCATGGCTTCCCACTCCTCCTTACTGGTAATGGGAGGATGGTTGAAACTCTCCCTATCAGAGGCGTTTAGCTTTCCTTCACGGAACACCATTAAGATAGCCTCCATATAGTAATTCACGTGATAAACCAATGCAGCAATGGTATTAAAAGAAGGAATCTTTGTGGTTGCTTGTTCCCAGCTTACATCTCCCAGATGATCTTTAAAACTGGAAGCCGTCCAGTTTTTACCAAAAAAGGCTTCCCGAATTTGTTGGGCAGTATGTGATGAGAGATTCATGTTAATTATTGTAATAGGGTTGCTGAATATACTAGGAACCTATCTTAACCATAGGGTTCTCAGTTAGTAGGTGTAAAGCTGTTCGAAAGGGGGGAGGTAGTAGTTTTTGAGGTGTGTATTACTTGTATTTCCGCATGTAATCCAGATGACTATTAGCGGAGGTCTCAACTTTTCAACTAATGAGATAAAATCACTATCCTTAGTCATAACGATGGTATTTTCCGTTCTTGCGACTGTAAATATATCTCTATCGCTAGCATCTCTTAATCCCAAATAACTGGCTGAATAAGCTCCAACATCTGTGAGGGTATCCGTTAGCTATCTAGCTAATGCAGGGGATAACTGAGCATCTATCCAGATTTTCATCCCTTAAGGATAGGATAGTTGAGTTTTTTACTGGCAAACGGCAGAACAGCTATACTATCTTCATTTTTTAAGTCTGGTAGTTCTGCTAGTACCTCTTCTTTACTTAGTCCGTTAGCCATGAGGTCAAGTACATTAGTAACTCTGATTCTCATACCTCCTATACACGATTTTCCTCCACACTGCTCAGGATTAAAGGTAATTCTATCTAAAAAATGATTCCATAAAGTTGAAAATAAGTAAATCAGAGTAATAACAGAAGCCCTGTATGGCTTTTTACGTTGGGAATACCCTAAGTAGTTTACTTGAGTTCTTTAGGTTTCTGCTTTTATTCAGGCCTAAGGTGTAGTTAAGTAGCTATGAGTAGTAGGGGATCAGCTATATTTCTCTCTTTTCCCTACCTTTGTCCAAAATTAATAGCACTATGGACGCTAAGGTATTGTTTAAGCTGTACTTTTCTGAGGGTGAAAATGCAGGCAAAAAGCTGGAGGTAATGGATGTGGACTGGGCACAGTGGAATGCACTCACTACAGTAGTGAAGGAACAGTATGCCCCTAAAGGGGTTCTTCAGTTTTTGGAGAATGATCTTCCCATTCATCTGAGTAGGGATGAGTTTATAGGGACAGAAGCTGAAATGAGAGAAATAGATACAGAGACATTGAGTAAGGATGCGTATGTAGCTTTATTCTCTTTGGATGTATTTATAAGACAGTTAGATGAGTTGGCAGAGTCAGATGTAATGTTTGAACTAAGTCATCATGCAGAGCCTGTATCCTGAGAAGGGACAGCCTCTGCTTTTCTGGCTGCCTTTTTTCTATCTGCTTTATACTTCCGGTGAATCTTATACAATTCAGGGAACACCCTAATAAGATCCCTGGTTTTTAGTCGAGAATCTCCTTTTTCAAGCCATATCTGGAGTGGAATCTCCATGACTTCAGTAAGCACTTTTTGTCTTCCCACATGCCCACTTAATCTTGCAAAAAGTTCTATGTCAAACAGCCATTTACTCAAGAATGGTTCTCCAAATAAGGCAGGGACCAGCTCAGCTTTAACTAATTTAGCACCACACTGGGTGTCATACACAGGAAGCTGGAGAATAATACTAGCTACAGTAGAAAAGATTCTCCCCAGGTAATGTCGTAGAGCACTCCTTTCAATTTTAGCCCCCAGGCGTTTGATCCTTGACCCTATGATGAGGCTGTGGGTGAAGGTTCCTTCACAGAAATGTCTGAAGTAATCTATCTGCTGTAAGGGGGTGGCCATATCAGCATCAAAAAATCCTACATAGTTAAAATGCTTTTGGCTGTGGACATGCAGCATTCCTTGTCTGACGGCTTCTGCCTTTCCCTGGTTATATGGCAGATTATATGCCCATATCTGATCCGGACTTTCTTGAGATAGCATAGTAATTTTGGCTAGCGTATCATCCTGGCTGCCGTCATTAACCAAGCAAAGTGTGGTATAGGGATGGGTAGTGATAAACTGCCTGATAATATGTACCGGGAGCCTTTCTGCCTCGTTATAACAAGGAATTATTAGGCAGAGGGTTTGCATATGATAAAGTTGGAGAGGCCAGGTAGAGAAATACCTGCTTTTCTCAGAGTCGCACCTATTTTATAGTCGGTGGTGAGAATGTTTTTCATGAGGGAGGTCTTGAACGTACTTCCTTGCCAGTCTCCTATGCCTTTAGCTTCTTGTACAGGGAAGAGTTTTTCTCTAGCCACCTGAATCCCTCTAAAAATCAAGAGAGAGGTGAAGAAGTATCCCAACCGTATAGGCTCCATGCCACCTGCTGTTA
>JBCCLI010000444.1:0-5240 GCA_039026975.1 Bacteroidota bacterium
CTCAGATCACCCCAGCTGCTGAGTTTAATGCTAATCATTTGGCCAATGATCTCCTCTTTATTTTGAAAGCCCAGTTGTTCTACTGCCTTTTCGTTGAGAATGACAGTCCCATAATCCGTTTGTAAGTCCTTAGAGAAATTTCTTCCAGCCAGAATCTCCATTTCATAGGTATCCAGGTAATCCTCATCTGTATACAGATAGGTAGCAAAGACTGCATCTTCCGTAGGCCGCCCCTGGAGTTTGATGGAATTATTGCTCTGAATGATATGTCCGGGAATATCAGATGAGGCCGTAGCATGGTGTATGTGTGGAGAATGGGTGATCTGATCCCTAAATAGCTTAGACTTATCCAAAAAAGTAGAATCAACGAGAGAAGGTGTTTTGAGGATAAGTAGCTGATCCATATTAAAGCCCATATCCTGATTCCGCATATAGGAAAGCTGATTATAAACAATCAGGGTCCCTACAATCATGATGATACTAATGCTAAACTGAAAGACTACGAGGACATGTCTTAGCTGGAATTTTTTGCCGCTTGTAAACAGTTTCCCTTTGAGCGTTTTGATAGGCTTAAAGGAGGAGAGAACAAAGGCGGGATACAAGCCGGCCAGAATAGATCCTCCAATGAACATGGTCCCAAGTACCATCCATGAGTAAGGGTCTGTCCATAGATGTGTTAACCATTGATCTCCAATAATAGGTTTCCCCACCAGTTGGTTGAAGGGCTTTGTGAGGGCCATGACTAGAATAATGGCAAAGGAGATAGCGAAAAAATTGATGAGAGCAGATTCTGTAAGGAACTGCGAAATGAGATGTCCCTTTTTGGCGCCTATTACCTTTCTGATTCCTACCTCATTGGCACGCTCTAATGATCTAGAAGTGGATAGGTTGACAAAGTTCAGCCAGGCTATCACCAAAATCATCAAGGCAATGAGTACCAGGAAGGAAACTGTTTTGTTACTCCCATTTTCACTTGCCTCCCTGTTTAAGTTACCTGATAAGTGAATATCTCTTACGGGTTGGAGTATCAATTTTTCCTGTATGCCATATTCCTCCATGATTCCCCCTAAGTACTTCTGAGTGAAATCATCCAACTGTGCTTCAACATCTTCTACCTTAGTAGCAGGAGCAAGTTTTAAGTAGGTGTAGAATTCCGGCCAATTCCATGCATTATTCACACCATCAGAGAATCCGGAGGCAGAAAAAATAGCCCGTATATTCAGGTGAGTATTAGGAGGTAAGTCTTTCAAAACACCTGTAACTTTGGCCTCCTCATATCCATTTAGGTAAAGGACTTTACCTATCGGATCTTCAAATCCAAAATACTGACGAGCCATGCTTTCCGTTATGACCACACTTTCAGGATTTCTCAAAGCCGTTTGAGGGTCCCCTGCCACCAAGGGATAGCTAAGCATAGTGAGAATAGATGAATCTCCCACATACATATTCTCCTGATAAAATGTCTTAGCATCTTTTCCTTCAGGTTTATAACTCATGACAGAGGAACCTGTAAAGACTTCCAGGTCTACTAGTCGGGCATAGTCCTCTACTTGTGGAAAATCACTTTTGGCAGCTAGGCCAGCCGCGGGATGATTGGTAGCTCTTAGGTTAAATACAGATTCTCCCGGATTGGTCATTCCTAGGTTGAGTCTATAAAGAGAATCTACTTCTTTATGGAAAGAGTCATAGCTGGATTCAAATCGGACGTACTGAAGAATGAGTAGACAAGCAGCCATCCCTATGGACAATCCCAATAGGTTTAGGAGCGAAAATTCTTTTCGCTTCCAAAGGTGGCGCCAGGCTGATTTCAGGTTATTGAAAAACATTTCTGCGTGAATTGGAAGATGTGCATTAGCAAGCTGTTTAATAAAGTCAGGTCTAAGATGCAGGAGGACTTGCCAGCAAAATTTACGTCTAGCGCGTCCGAGATGCCTTTCACTTTCTCGTTCAAATAGTTCCACCAGATTCCCTTCTAACTCTTCCAGATAGTCTTCACGGCAAAACCATCTTAGAAATGCCAGGGCACGTTTGGGAGGGTGATGTTTCATCCTTATCTAACTTCAGTCTTCATTTCTCCTTAATCATTCATACCTGAGTGCATCAGCAGGATTGGTCATAGCGGCTTTCCTGGCCTGCCAGGAAACCGTGGCTATGGAGGCTAGCAAAACTGCCAGTACCGGCAACACGAATACCCACATAGAAATATGTGTCTTGTAGGCAAAGTTGCTGAGCCACTGCTGGCCGCCCCACCAGGCTAAAGGAATAGCCAGCACAGCGGCTATGCCTACCAGCCAAACAAACTGCTTCCCTAGCAGCACCAGAATTTCTGTTGGTGTGGCTCCCAGGATTTTCCTGATTCCCGTTTCCTTGATTCTTCTGGAAGTGATATGAGACGCCAGTCCTAATAACCCTAGGCAGGCTACCAAAATGGCCAGACCTGCGAACAGACTAAAGACTTTACCGAACTGCTGATCTGCCTTATACTGCTGGGCAAAAAAGGTATCCAGGAAAAAGTATTCGAAAGGATTCTCCGGAAACATAGCTGAGTACTGCTCCTCTATCTCATCCAGGGTTTCCGCTAAATCAGTAGTACTGAGTCGTATGCTATAGTAGTTAATGGCCGGAAAATCAGGATTAAAGTAGGCAAAGGCTTCTTGTTCGTAGGTGAGGGACCTATGGTTGACATTATTCACCACGCCCACTACTCTCATATGCCGCCAGTTATTCAGCTTAATGCTGATCATTTGGCCAATGATCTCTTCCTTGTTTTGGAAGCCCAGTTGTTCTACTGCCTTGGCATTGAGAATGACGGCCTCGTGATCAGTTTGTAATTCTTTAGAGAAGTTTCTTCCTGCCAGGATCTCCATTTCATAGGTATCCAGATAATCTTGATCTGTGAACAGATAGGTAGCAAAGACAGCCTCTTCTGTAGGACGTCCCTGAAGTTTGATGGAGTTATTATTCTGAATGATATGTCCGGGAATATCAGAGGAAGCAGTAGCATGGTGTATGTGCGGCGACTGGGTAAGCTGATCCCTAAACAGCGTGGACCTATCCATAAAGGTAGAATCAATCACAGAAGGTGTTTTCAATATGAGCAACTGATCCATATTAAAGCCCATATCCTGATTCCGCATATAGGAAAGTTGGTTGAAAACTATGAGGGTACCCACTATCATGATGATGCTGATACTGAACTGAAATACAACCAGCACATGCCGCAACTGAAACTTCTTTCCGCTGGTAAACATTTTTCCTTTGAGGGTCTTGATGGGCTTAAAGGAAGAAAGTACAAAGGCAGGGTATAAGCCGGCCAGTATAGACCCTCCTATAAACATGCCCACTAATACCATCCATGAAACAGGCTCCTGTAATAATTTACTTAACCATTGATCACTAATGAAGGGCTTACCTACTAATTGGTTGAAAGGTTTTGTTAGGAGAAATACCATGATAATGGCAAAGGATATGGCGAATAAGTTTATGAGGGCAGATTCTGTCAGGAACTGAAGGATCAAACTGCCCTTTCTAGCCCCTATTACCTTTCTGATACCTACCTCATTGGCGCGCTCTAATGACCTGGAGGTAGATAGGTTAATGAAGTTTAGCCAGGCTATCACCAATATCATGATGGCTATCAGCACAAGAAAAGAAACGGTCTTAGCATTCCCGTTTTCACTTGCCTCTTTACTCAAATTTCCACTTAGGTGTATATCCTGAACAGGTTGAAGTAGGAGTTTTTCCTGTATGCCAAACTCCTCCATGATAGCGCCCATGTATGTTTGCGCAAAACCATCCAACTGTATTTCTACATCCTCCTTTTTAGTACCGGGAGCCAGCTTTAGATAGGTGTAAAATTCTGGCCAGATCCAGGTGCTATTCAGCTTTTTAGAGAATCCTGAAGCTGAGAAAATAGCCTGAATATTCAGGTGAGTATTGGCAGGTAAATCCTTTAGCACACCTGATACTTTTCCTTCTCCCTTACCATTTAGAAAGAGGGATTTACCTATAGGGTCTTCCATTCCAAAGTATCTACGAGCCATACTTTCACTAATGACTATGTTCGTGGGTTCCCGCAGGGCAGTTTTAGGGTCTCCTGCTATTAAGGGATAATTGAACATGGTAAGAAAAGAGGAGTCTCCTACGTACATATTCTCCTCATAAAAGGTCCGAATTTCTTCCCCTTCAGGCTTATAGCTTAATACTGAGGAACCTGTAAAAACGGTTAGGTCTACCAGCCTAGCATACTCTTCTACCTGAGGGAAGTCTTTTTTAGCGGCAGGCCCTGCCCCAGGATGATTAGTGGCCTTTAAGTCAAAAGCGGTTTCTCCCGGCTCGGTCATTCCCAGGTGAAATCTGTACAGGGTCTCCCCTTCATGATGAAAGTCATCATAACTGGTCTCGTACTTTACGTACTGTAGAATGAGTAAACAAGCTACCATACCTATGGAAAGGCCTAGTAAATTCAAGAGTGAGAACTCTTTTCGCTTCCAAAGATGGCGCCAGGCATGTTTTACATAGTTGAGGAACATCTCTAGGTGGATTAGTGGGTTTAAATGTGCAAAATGCTTGATAAAGTCTGGTCGGAAGTGCAAGAGAACTTGCCAGTAAAAATGTCTATTCGCGCGTCCGGGATGTTCAGGATATTCCGTTTCAAATATTTCCAATAGATTTCCTTCCACCTCTTCCAGGTAGTCTTCCCTACAAAACCATCGAAGGAATTCCAGGGCATATTTGGGAGGGTGGATCATTTTACTCATCTCTCAAAAACTGAACAGGATTAAGCTTAGCTGCTCTGACGGTTTGGAAACTGACTGCCACCCAAGCCATGAGTAAGGATATTGTGGCTGTAATCCCGAAATAGGTCCAATCCAGTTCTATTCTGTAGGCAAAGGAGCCTAGCCATTGGTTCAGTGCCAGGTAGCCGATAGGTAATCCTATGAGCATGGCCAGTAAGACCATTCTGGTAAAGTCTGTGGACAAGAGTGAGATGATCTTCCACTCACTGGCACCCATGACTTTCCTTATGCCTATTTCCTTGGCTCTTTTCTGGGCTGTAAAGGTTACCAGTCCCAGTAAGCCCAGGCAGGAAATCAGAATGGTGAGTATGCTGGCATATTTAGCCAGCGTGGCTACTCGCTTTTCGCTTACATATAGGTTGTGGTAAGAGGCATCCATGAAAGAATATTCGAATGTCTCCTTGGGATATAGAACCTTGTAAGCTTCTTCCACCATGGCCA
>JBCCLI010000445.1:0-5223 GCA_039026975.1 Bacteroidota bacterium
CTCATTATCCGAATGAAAAAAGCTGATCAATCAGAAGGATTAGTTCCCACTCATGACAAACCAGAGGTAATAGAAAAGCTGGTCCAATACATCAATTCCTATTATCGGGAGAAGCATTCCCCCACAGATTATGCAGACTTACTGAATGTGCCTGCCGCTACTTTGGGAAGCCTGGTCAAAAAGTATTTCGACAAAACCTTGACTACCCTCATCTCTGACAGAATTATGGTAGAAGCTAAACGGGAACTATACCTGACCTCAAAATCCGTAAAAGAAATATCCTTCCTTCTGGGCTATAAGGACGAATACTACTTTAGTAGATTCTTTAAGCGACATGCAGGTATCTCGCCCAGCATTTACCGTAAGACAGTAGGTTTTGCGAAACTGGAACAGTAGAAGGAAACCTAACTTGCAAGCCTCCTTGAAGCTAGTAGCCATGGAATAAAGAATTACTCTTTTTTTCTAATGCTAAAGAGTCCATAGCTGTGGAGAAGAAATCAAACCTGTTATCGATAGAATGAAGCTTACTAAAGAGACCCCTTTTAAAAAATAGTAGAGAATGAGTCAGATTAAAGCCCAAATCGAGCCAGCAACTTTTTTCCAGGCTGATATAAGGACAGGAACTATAGTTGCTGCCGAGCCAAATAAGAAAGCTCGAAAACCATCCTATGTGCTAAGAATTGATTTTGGAGATATAGGAGAAAAAGTTTCCAGTGCCCAAATAACTGACCACTATGATTACGAAAACTTAGTAGGTAGGCAGGTAGTAGCTGTGGTTAACTTTCCCCCCCTGCGCGTAGGGATTAAGTCCGAAGTATTAATCTTGGGAGCAGTAGAAGAGAATGGGAAGGTTGTATTGATTCAACCTGATAGGAAGGTAAAGAATGGATTAAAAATAGGCTAATAGATAGTGGAGGAAAAGCTTGACTCCTTTCATCTACGCTGGCTGAGGCTTATCTGCCTACTCAATTAATAGATCTTATGGACCCCTGCAGCTGACCTATATCTAACCAAGTAAAGCTTGTAGTACAAATCTTCCTATCTTTTCTTCCCCATCCTCCAGCGGTAGAAGGTCTAAACCGTTAACGTCCGAAACACTTACCTACACCTACCATAAGCTTATTCTTCTGACGATGTTTATTAGCCAATGCTATAGGCACCAATCATGGGTAGCTACTCCTCAGAATTTCCTTGGATTCATTACCTGAACCCTTACCTTTGATTATCTTGAATCCTAACGCTTGTAACATGTCGGAATACCAGTATTATGATTTTTATGCCATAGATAAGCCCCTGACTCAGGAACAAATTGCAGTTATCAGCACATTCTCAAGTAGAACACATCCCACTCCTAGGCGAGCTACCTTTGAATATAACTATGGAGATTTCTCATATAACCAAGAGGAAGTAGTCAGTACCTATTTTGATATGATGCTGTATGTAGCTAATTGGGGAAGTCGCCAATTACTCATGAAGTTTCCAATAGACTTAGTTCCATTTAAAACCTTACAGAAGTACCAGATTAATGCTAGTGATTTTGCTGCTCAAGAAATAAGAGTATTTAAAAAAGAGAAACATGTATTCATTAATCTGGAAATGAACCTAGATGAGGGCGATTGGATTGAAGGAGAAGGCTTACTGGATGGCTTACTGCCCCTCAGAGAACAAATACTCCTTGGAGATCACAGAGTCTTATACCTAGCTTGGAAATATCTTGATGCCCAAAAACTCTCCTCAAAAGGAGCTGGAGGAGTACATATTTCCAAGACTCCTCCTATTCCACCCAATATGGGAAAAATAGATGCTAGCCTCCAAGAATTCATCTCCTTCTGGGAAATAGACGTAGACCTGGTAGATTCGGCTATTAAAGAAAGTCCTGTTGAAGAACCTATCCCTGAAGAAGTGCTTATATCTTTAATTAAAGAACTACCAAACGAGGAGAAAGACCGGATTCTTTCCATTCTCCTAAAGGATAGACAACGCGCTCAAATTGAGTTAAAAAATCATCTCAAAGCTTTGTAGGATGGAATGAAGTAGCCTATCTGATCAACTTTAGTTATGGTTCTTCCCATCTACCCTAACAACCAGCTCTCTTAAACCAAATAGGATTTTGAGCAGTTTTAGTAGTTTAAAATAGAAGGCTAAGCTCCTCATGATAGACACCTCTCTGGATTCCTCTAATTTTTATTTTCTGATAGCCGTGATCCAGGGTATAATTCTGTCTCTCCTTATTTTTTTCAGACAGCCCCCTAAAAAACCACATCGCTTCCTGGGCGTCCTCATTTTTCTATTCTCCCTTTCTCTCTTACATCTGATATTGGAAGAGTCTATCCATGCCTTTAACGGGAAATTCCCTATCCCCATGGATTTTGGCTTAGCCTATGGCCCTTTGGCCTACCTACATGTATGCTACATTAAGGACCCAAGAAGGCGCTTTACTAAGAAGGAGTTACTGCATTTTCTTCCTTCCTTACTGCTAGATGGCCTATTCTTCTCAGCCCTCTTTATCTACCTACGCTCACATATGGACTGGGCCTATGCGCATATCCCCCTGATACAAGGAGTTGGGCTTAGCATGATGTTTCTCACCATTCTGCAAATGGGGGTATATTCTTGGTGGGTCTTTAAAGAATCTCAGGATGCCAAAGTATTACTAAGAGAGTTCAAGAAAGTCCAGCAATGGATTAAGTATATGATGCTCTCCTGGGGTACCTTCATCTGTTTTCTGATCATTGCTATACCCATAGCCCTGTATTTTGTTGAGCAGCTTGATGATCATTCAGCCTATCTCTATAAGCCCTTGGGCTCTCTGATAGGAATCTGTATTTATACCATAGGCTACCTTTACCTCCTTAAGTATGGTAAGATCATAGAGGCTTACATAGAAAGGGTCCAAAAATTTAAACTGAATGAAGAGGAAATGGCAGCTAAAAAAGAAGAGCTTCTTCAGCTGCTCACCCATGATAAACCATACACAGACAACTCCCTCACCTTGGCAAGCTTGGCAGAACAGATAGGTTGGCCCATCAACCAGCTTTCTATCATCATCAATGAAAGCCTTCACACCAATTTTAACGATCTCATCAACAAACACAGGGTAGATGCCTTCAAACTAAAGGTACTAGAACCTGATAGCCAGAAATACTCCATTCTAGGACTAGCTAAAGAGGCTGGCTTCAGCTCTAAAGCCTCCTTCTACCGTGCCTTCAAAAGGGAAACCGGCCTCACGCCTACCGACTTTGTAAAAACCCAGAAGTGATCTTATTCGGTGAGATTCCATGAAGCCCGTGTTAGCAAATCTCTTCGCAGCTTTGCGGCTTCGCGACTTCGCGTGAAACCAAGCCGAAATACCTTTTCTTACCCCTATAGGAATCTCAAATGGCCATCTGAGACTAGTAGAACTTTTGTTTTTCTGCTTGATAGCCCACTTTTGAGGAAAAACAATAGCTATGAAAATTAGATCATGTATATCACTGATTCTTGTAAGCACATTATGCGCAAGCTCTGGACTTCTTGCACAGCAAAGGCTAGTTGATGTAAAACAGAAAACTTATAAGACCACAGAAAAGCTCAAGATACAAGGGGAAGAGGGATACATGGTAGTTCCTGAGAATAGACAAAATCCTGATAGTCGCGAAATCAGAATCAAGTATGTCCATCTTCAGTCTACCTCACCTACTCCCGCGACTCCCATCATGTATCTGGAAGGGGGAGGTGCTACCTGTACCTGGCAAGCAGAGAGCCCTAAGGACCTGACCGACTGGCTGGAGATTCTGGAAGTATCTGACCTGATCTTCGTGGACCAACGTGGAAATGAAGAAGATGAAGATCTCACCTATATCTGGGAGGGAGACTTTCCCACCAACTTCTTCCTTACTGAAGAAGCCGCTAACCAGCACTATGAAGCCATGGTGGAGAAAGCACTTCCTGTCTTCCAGGAAAGAGGCGTAGATGTAAGAGGATACAACATAGAAGAGCATGCTCAAGACTTTAATGCCCTGGCAACAGCTTTAGGCTTGGATACCTACTCTATTTTCGGATACAGCTTTGGTACTACCATTGGAACCTACCTGATTAATCTATTTCCGGAGAGAATAGAAAGAGCTGTATTGGTGGGCGCAGATACACCTACTCAAGCCTTGAACTACCCCTCATATCTTGACAAACAAGTAGACATCATCAGTACGATGGTAGCCCAAGATCCCAACATAAATACTAGCGTTCCGGATTTCAGTGAACTGGTTGAGCGTGTCATGGAAAAATTAGCCAAAGAACCTGCCATGGTAACCATTACTAATCCACTCACACGAGAAGAAGTGGAGATTCCCGTAGGACCTTTTGGCTTGGCTCTCATCCTGAGGTTGGACATAGACGATGCGAAAGACATCCCCATCATGCCAAGGCTACTACATTCTATAGACAAGGGAGACTACTCTATGCTGACATGGTTTGTACAGAGACGATTCATTTTTGGACTAGGAATAGCAGGAAACGGAATCAACCAATACTTAGCATCAGGAGCCAGTGAAGTACGCTGGGCCAGAATCCAGCAAGAAGCTGAGATGAGTCTATTCGGAAATGTAGTAAACTTCCCATTCTCTGCGGCAAAAGATCACTGGATAGAGAATAAAATGAGTATTGACCCTACCCTTCCCATTCAGTCAGATATCCCTACCCTATTTATCAGTGGAAGCCTGGATGCAAGAACACCTCCAGCACAGGTGAATGAAACCATGAAAGGATTTAGCAAGGCCTATCATATAGAGATTGAAAATGCAGGACATGATCAAGTCTTATGGAATCTCGAAACCTTTGATAATACCATTCCTGCCTTCCTGAAAGGAGAAACTATTAACAGTGATAAATCCTATTATTCTGATATAGACTTTCTGCCTGTGGAAGGAAAGGTAAAGGGACATCCCTCTTTGGAGTAATTCCCTCAGTATCATAAAAATCCACATTCTATCGGGAGCATGTTTCATGCTCCCGTTTTTGTGTTAGGGTACCAGTAAGACAATGTTATAAGGCCCAATCCATCAAATGAATCAGGCATTCTGGAGAAGAATCAATATTTGATTTTGAATTTTGAATACAAAATACAAAATTGAGATTCGATTCTCTTCTCGAACTATCAGAACTACCCAGTATGCATACCTTGCCTTTTATCATTTCCATTCTATTCTCCCTCCAAACGCCTTTTGTAGAAAAAGATGGATTTGTAGA
>JBCCLI010000446.1:0-5217 GCA_039026975.1 Bacteroidota bacterium
ATTTGCATTGGGGGGAGATAGCGGAGGAGATTTCCGCCCCATCGCATTTGAAACGGGTAGCTATACATTGACCCTTACCCCTTATGCTGAGAAAGGTGCGAAAGGAACTATAGGGGAAGTGACAGAAATATCTTTTACCGTTATTAATCAGGCATTTGATCCCTGTGAGGAAGGGACTCCAGAGATAGCCGTAGGGAATGATTGGGTTCTCACCTGCGATCAGGAGACAATACAGTTATCAGCTACTTCTTCTGAAAATGGCGATTTCCAGTGGCGTGGCCCCAATGCTTTCAATAAAGTAGGAGAAAGTGTGCAGGTGCCAGCCGCTGGAACTTATACCTTAACCTTCACCAACTCATCCGGCTGTAGCGTAACCGACCAGCTCAAGGTGGTTAAGGAAGAGTATTCTCCCATCCTGGACTTACCTACTTCTGTTTCATTAGGTTGTGAGGAGAATACCACGGTGATCCCCCTTAAGGTAGGTTCATTTGCAGAGCTGGAATGGATAGGGCCTAATGGCTATTCTTCCGGAGAAATACAACCAGTAGTGACTGAAGCAGGCGTATACAGTCTGGTAGTAACAAATGATAAGGGTTGTACTGCTACTGCTACCAGCAGCGTACGCTTTCAAGCCTATGACCCCGCCATAAATGTGCCTTCTTCTTATTCTCTGGACTGTGAGTCAGAAAATACGCCCCTAAACATCCAATTGGATTCATATGCTAGCCTTAGTTGGACAGGGCCAGATGGATTCTTTTCAGAGGAGGAGAATATACAGGTTCAGGAAGAGGGCGTGTATACCCTAAGGGTTTACAGCAGTGGAGGCTGTGAGGCTATATATGAAGTTCAGCTTACCCCATGTGTGGAAGCTTGTACAGAATCAGCTATAGACAGGATCATCCTGGTAGATGCTGGTTCTGACAAGGATATGCTTGAGATACAAGAGGGCAGTACGCTAGTTGTGGGATCTCAAAATGGCGGTTTTGCTATCAGAGCGGAAGAAATAGCTTGTTCTTTTCCGGTCAAGAGTGTTCGCTTCTCCCTAAGTGGAAAACAAAATAGAACAAGAACTGAAAGTAAAGCGCCATGGGCCGCCTTTGGAGATAGAAACGGGGACTTTTCAGCCTGGAATGCAGAACCTGGATCTTATACCCTTCAAGCCATTCCCTATTCAGAGAAAGGGGGAAAAGGCCAAGCAGGTAAAGCCAAGGAAGTTTCTTTTACTGTCATAGCCGCCCAAACGGGTATTGCCCAAATGAGTAGCCAGGCCGGAAGCTCATCCTCTTCCTTTCTGGACGAGCCACATATGCGTATCATGCCTAATCCGGTAGCTGATCAAGCTAAGCTGGAAGTAGTAGGAAGAAGAAATGGAAGGATAAACGTAGCAATATTTAACTTGTTAGGAGAGGTAGTGTTGGAAGCTGATTTTGATAAGAGTATGGATAGCCAATCTTTCTCTCTGGCACTTAGTGGGTTAGCTAATGGTATTTACACAGCGCAGGTGATCTATGACAGGCAGTTATTCTCCCAGAAGATTCTCGTAAAAAAATAAAAGCTACCCTTACATTTCAAATGCCAGCCCACAATGTAGGGACTTCAAAAAGGGAGTATCCTGGAGTAGGGGTAACTGTAATTACCCTTTGAATCCGCTAGCACCTAAACCAGCCATTACCTATTAGTTTATGCGTCTATTGTTTTAAGGAGTGGGGAGGAAGAAGGGACACCTACGTAACCAATCCAAATATATCTTTTTCAGATGCCATCCATTTTGGTAAGTTGCTTCATGAGGACTTCCTTTTATGATTGGGATACCATCCCCCTGTTACTATAGCAGAAACATAGCTTCATGAGAAGATTTAGGCAGCGATTTATCAAAGCATCAAAGTTGGTAGGCTGGATATGGTTGTACACACTTTTAGGAGGTACATTTATTTCATATTTGTTTCCCGCAGTCTACGTATCAGAATTATTCTGTCACTTCAGGCTTCAGCATGTCATCTGCTTATGTGCAGCCATCATTATCCTGTGGAAGAACAGCAGATGGATCATATTTTCCTTGACTTTAATTGGCCTTACGGCAAACTTCCTTCCGCTATTCTCCCTTGTAGGGAAAATCCCTGTAGAAAACCAAAGGGAAAGTCTGACCTTATGCAGTATAAATGTACTCAGCTATAGCCAGACCTATGAGAAAGTGATCACTTACCTGGAGAAGGAAGATCCTGAAGTGGTGGTTCTGATAGAAATGAACGAAAGGTGGAAAGTGGCCCTGGATAGCTTACGTCTGACCTATCCTTATGTGGTAGATGCCTCCGCGGAAGGGAACTATGGGATGATGTTATTTAGTAAACTACCCTTCGAGTGGGAGCGCATAGAGTACCTGGGACCCATGCAATCTCCCATGATAGTGGTAAGGTTACTTGCTGGCGTAACGGTGGCGGGAGTCCACTTTAGGTCCCCAGACCTTTACGAAAAGTTTTTAGCTAGAAACCATACCTACCAGACTGTTGGTAATAGAAAGAAGCAATATCCTGAACCCTATATTTTTATGGGCGACTTCAATACAACTACCTATTCTGTTTATCTTCAAGAATTTGTTCAAAAGATGGAGTTAGTAGATAGTAGGAAAGGGAGGGGACTGTATTCAAGTTGGCCTAGTCTTTTCTTTCCGCTTTGGGTGCCTATAGACCACGCATTTGTCAGTGAAGGGCTGGGCGTAGTCCGTAGAGAAACGGGCGGATACCTGGGTTCTGATCACCTGCCCATACTTCTGGAAGTACTAACACCGGATTTTTAAGAATTTTTCTACCTTTGCCAGTAACTAAAACCCTATAGAGAGAAAGAACTATGAAAGTATTTAAGTATAGCTTGATGTTGCTATGCGTTCTGATTGCTGCTAGTTGTCAGCCAGCAGCTGATGGAAATGCCAGTGAAGAAACAGCTACTGAAGAAGGCAGTGAAGAACCTGCTAATGCACCCCAAGAGCGACTAAGTCCATTTGTGGAAGAAATGGCTAAGATAGGAGAAGTAAATGTAGCCATTACCTACAGTTCTCCAGCTGTAAAAGGTAGAGTTATCTGGGGAGAGCTAGAGGAGTATGGCTCAGTGTGGCGTACAGGTGCTAATGAGGCTACTACCATTGCCTTTGATAAGGATGTCATGATAAATGGAGAAGCCTTACCAGCAGGGAAATACAGTCTCTTTTCTATCCCAAGAGAGGAAGGGAACTGGACCATTATCTTTAATTCTGAGTGGGATCAGTGGGGCGCTTATGAATACGATGAGACCAAAGATGTTTTACGCGTGGAGGTAGCAGCAGAAATGAAGGAACAGCCTACAGAAAGACTAAACTTTACCGTAGAAGGAGAAGAGGTAGTTTTTAACTGGGAGAAGGTGAGCTGGGCTTTCAATATAGCTTCAGCCTAAAAAAGAAACCTATAAGCTAAATGCCATGATTCTTTCAGGGAATCATGGCATTTCTCACTAGAAATAGCCTGGGAAATAGTTGTTTCCCCTAGTATCAGACTCTGAATAAGAAAATCTTTTGTATGAAATATGTGTATCTACTAGCATTAGCCACTTGTATATCTGTACTTTCTTGTGTGGCTGCTCCTGATGTGGAGTCTCAGCCCACTGAGGATGGCACCTATACTTTAGTGGTAGAAGGATTTGACTGGGGAGCTGCCGCTTCCAAAGTGATTCTCTCTATGGAAGAGGAAGTATCTGAAGTTAGCGGGAGTGAGTTTGAGGTAAGGGTAAAGAAAGCCACTACCTGCATGGAACTGCCGCCTGCTGAAGCTGAGGGAAAGCTGACGGTCCTGTATGCCTACGTATCAGATGCTACAGGAAATAAGGTAGCTAAAGGTATGCATACAACCTTAGTATTGTATGCTGCTCCTTTTGAACCTTTAGGCTCTCCCATTAAGTATTTCTTCGGAAACCCTAAGTGTTCCGGTAATCAGTGGCTGGACTTCCACTTGACTGTTACCCATGCTACCTCTAATCAAGTATGGAATAGGGAAACAGATAGAATCATTCCTCTGATTGATGACTTTGACTTGGAGGGGACTTTCACCTACGAGGAGATCACCTTACCCTATGCCTCCTTTTCTCCTGGGATGGGTAAGGGTAAACGCCCCTTGTTGATTTGGCTTCATGGAGGGGGTGAAGGTGGAACGGATACCACCATCCCTCTTATTGCTAACCGTGCTGCTAATTATGCTTCTACTGAGATTCAGGCCTATTTTGGTGGGGCTTATGTCTTAGTGCCTCAGGCGCCTACTTTCTGGATGGATCAGGGAAATGGACAATACACCAGAGGGGATAAGGATGACATGTATAATGAAAGCCTCATGGCCCTGATCAAGCATTATGTGGATACTAATCCTGATATAGATGAAGACAGGATTTATGTAGGAGGCTGTTCTAATGGAGGCTACATGACCTTAAAGTTACTCCTGCTATATCCTGACTATTTTGCGGCTGCCTTTCCTTCTGCCCTGGCTTACAATGCTACCTTCCTGTCAGATGAGGAGATAAGCCGGATTAAAAATATTCCTATTTGGTTTATTCATAGTGCAGATGATCCGGTAACGGTAGCCAAGCAGACAGCTATCCCTACCTATGAAAAATTGATGGAAGCAGGTGCGCCTAATGTCCATTTTTCCCTCTTTGATCACGTGATAGACATTACGAATCAGTTTGGAGGTAAAGCCTTCAACTATAATGGACATTTCTCCTGGGTGTATTCTCACACTAATAAATGCCAACTGGATTATGATGGAACGCCAGTCATGATAGATGGGCAGCCTGTAAGCCTCATGGGGTGGATGGCACGCCAAAAAAGAAATATGGACTAAGACCCTGTCTGAAACGCTAGTTTATGCAGATCAGCCAGGCTTGAGGAAGCTGAATTTGGCTGATTGTATGGAGAATAGCTATTGGGAAGAAAACCAGCTTGTCAGAATCCTCAAGCCAGAATGGCCATCTAACCAATATCTATTTCAAACAGGGTCTAGGCGTACAAAGGAGCCAAGGTGCTAAATTTACCCTAGCAAATATGAGCTGGAGGAGTTTTTTTAACAGCCCTACATTCTTTCTCCTGACAATCAGCTTATTGCCAGTCAGCTGTCAAAAAGTCAGTTCTCCCCTATTAATAGTTAAGGGTAAAAGGCGTATATTCAAGTAATTCAATCAATTTATTTAAAGTGTTACTTTAAG
>JBCCLI010000447.1:0-5204 GCA_039026975.1 Bacteroidota bacterium
CTACTTCATCATGGGCAGCAGCTGCTACAGGAAAAATATCATTTTGTAAATCTGACAGGAAATCATCTTTGATGGTATATAAAAAGCAGATATCCGTAAAGGGGTTCTTTCTCCACACTTGCCTGACCATCCCTTCCATGGTCTTTTTTAGGTTATCCGTATTTGAGGGACTTCCATCATTGATTGCAAATTCTATAAAAACCAGATCAGGATTAGCATATAGTACGCCCTCTCCAAGTCTGAAAACCCCCAACTGGGAACCTGTCCCCCCCACACCTGCATTAATCCCGTTTACATCGGGATTGGTATACTCATTCTCAATCCATTCTTCAGAAAGGATTCTATATCCTTCAGCGCGGGTAATGCTCCCACCTATGTAGCCTATAACTATTGATTCTCCCCTTTGAATTTTATTGAAAAAATTGGGCAGCCCATCTCTAGCTGAGAATTCCTGAGTAATTCCAATACCAGCAGCTACCGCCTGAACAAGAGATAAAGTGAATAACAGAGGTGTTAGTAACCAGGGTCTCAGCATGTGCTCGATCTGTGGTAGAGAAAAATCCCAAACTTTCTAACAATTAAAATATAATTTTATAAAAAATTACAATTAGCAAATATTAATTGTCAATAAGGAAGTAAATCACGTGTATACCTCTGGTGAATAGTTTGAATATAGAACTAAGCAGCAAGCCTAAGATGGAATACGTTCTAAGGAGCAGAGACCAGCTTCCCCCTGATCAATATTCTCCCAATTACAAGGTCTGTTCCCTGGAAGTATTCTGGATGCTCCATAAACTTCTCTACATGCTTAGGATCGGGATGGGTCTGAAGAATTTTTTTCTTTTCAGGAATAGAAGGATGAACCTGAATACTGACTGTATATGTTTTTTCCTCCAAGGGAGGTAGTAACCTATACCCCTCACGCCATCTGGAACTATATTTATCAAACCCCTTAATCTTATGTTCTCGGTATGTTAAAGGGGTACCACCATCTATAGTAACCAGCATATCTCCTCTTTTAGGGCCTTTCACTTCCCAAATACCTACCATACTCCCATGCATTTGGAAAGTAAGATTATTAAAAGGAAGGGAACCCAAAATGAGGGTATCAAATCTATCATAGTATGTCTGGTCACCTAAAAAGTAGTCAGGATGACTCTCTGCTGTCAGCAAGGACATCCCTGACTGGACTACCTGGGTGATTTCTACTACTCTTGCATCTTCATAGTTATCCGCTAACATGGGAATTTTAAGGGAGGAAGGCCTGTTTCCAGATAAGTTCTCCATGTCTAGGATGGCCTCTTTTAGCGCTTGATGATATATTTCATGACCTGCCAGAGTAGGATGAACGCCATCTTTGGAGAAAACGAGCTTCCCATTTTCTGTATAGCCCAGAGAATCAAGACCCATTTTTTGGGTAAAAATCAGCTCTTGCTTGGTTAATTTTTCTACTACAGAAAAGCCTAAATGAAGGGAGGGAATCCCATAGTATTCTGCTACCATCTCATGTGCAGCAGCAGCTGTGGGAAATAGCCTATGTTGTAAATCTCCTAAAAATGCTTCCTTAAGGGTGTAAACAAAACAAATATCAGATTCGGGAAGTGCTTTCCAAATCTTCCTTACTATGCCTTCCATAGCTTTCCGGATGGGAAGATCATCCTTAGGATTTCCATCATTTACGGCAAATTCCACAAATATAAGATCTGGTTGGTGCCTCAGCACATCCTGCTCTAGCCTAAATACGCCTAATTCTGAGCCTGTCCCCCCTACCCCGGCATTAATACCTACAATAGAGTCGTTCTTAAAATGAGAGGACAGCCATGCCAGGTTTTTTACCCGCCAACCCTCAGCTTTAGTAATACTTCCCCCTAGATACGCTACTGTTACAGCCTCCCCATTCTTAGCCTTTTGGATAAAGTTTGAGATACCATTTTTGGGAGAAAAAGCTACATTCTCCGAAGATGGCTGACCAAAAGTAGCCAGAAAGGTTCCTAGTAAACAGGTCCAAACTAGTAAGACCTTTTTCATATACTTTTTCTATTTGAAATTAATAAACGAATTATTAGCAGACTGATAAGTAAAAACACTATGAATGGATAGTATTAGCTTGGAAGCTGTTGGAAATCTAGTATTGACCTCTTAAAAGGTAGTCAGAATCCTGCTATCACTCTTTAGCACAACTCCTCAATTTCCGTCTGCAAAAGTCCTTCAAAAATGAGTTTCATACTTCAAGGATAATTTCCATACCTGTAAGGAACCTCTGACTTTCTATTTTACTTTACTAGGACTATTCTTCAGTTTTGCCTTTTCAGTTACTATTTTTATTTCATTTTCTCCAACCATCTCATCTCCCATAGTCGCAGTCAAAACTCTATAGGAGAATGAAAAATAGACTTACGCAAACTCCCAGTCTAAGGAAGAACCAAAAGCTTAAGAATACCTTATTCATAGGTAGTGGATTACTAGCTATCACAGTAGCTGCTCTTCTGCTAACAACAGAAAATACCACTCCAAGAACTACTTATTACTGGGTGGGTACTTATGGAGGAAATGGCAATTGGGATGATCCTAAGAGTTGGAGAATTGGCAGTGTAAATGGAGAAATACCCTTACAATCTCCCCTAACCACCCAAGATGTGAGGTTTACCCAAGAGGCTTTTGATCAGGCTGCTTTAGGAAATGAGGTTGGAGAGGTGGGTAATATAAGCATCAGTAGTAACTGGGCTACCATTTCTCTACAAAGAGAATATGAAAATCCCATAGTAGTATTAGGATCACCTGGTTATAATGAGGCAGATAGAGGAGCTGCCAGAATCAGAAATATAGACGCAGTAAGCTTTGAAGCTAGATTTGAAGAATGGGATTGCGCTGATGGAGGCCATGTCCAGGAAACTATCCCTTACATGGTAGTCGAGAGAGGGAGCTACACCCTAGCTAATGGAACCCAACTCATAGCAGGTAGTGTGGAAGGTGTAACCTCTTCTACTGTCAGCACCATACTTCCTCATACCTTCAATGCAAGGCCGGCCATTTTAGCAACCGTAGTCAGTGCTAATGAACCCAACGCAGTAACCCCAAGAGTTGCCTATAACACCGCTCAGAATAGACTAGACATACGCCTACAGGATGTAGATTATAACCATGTGGAAGAAGAAGTACACTACGTGGCCTTTGAGTCAGGATCTAATATGGGGATAGGAGCCATGACATTTGAATCAGGTGTTACCACAAGGAAAATCAATCATGGGTGGAGGCAAATAGATTTTCAACAAACTTATGGGGAAAACAGGGTGGCCTTTACCTACCTAAACTCTATTTATGGAGGAGATCTTGCAAATCTACGAGTTAAGGAGATCACGGACCAAAACCTGAAAGTAAAGATAGACGAAACTCTCTGTGATGATAATGAATTAGCCCATACTACAGAGGAAGTTGGGTATATGATTTTTAATGAAGCAGGAGCTATTAGTAGCATTGCCGTTAAACCCGTGGTCAACATACCTACCCTGGCGTATTGCTATGATTTTATCGTAGACAGTACCCTAACTTCATATCTAAGTTTTACGGGAAATGGAAACCTTGACATATTTGGTGATTTTAGGTTAGCAAAGAGTGTAACCTTCTCATTTTCAGGGAATATAGGCTTTAGAGCTACTGAAGCAGCTGATATTGACAGTAAAGGGGTGCCTTTTAATGGTCGATTAATATTTGAGGGGCCCAATGGAACTTTCCATTTGAAAGATTCTCTTCATACGGTATACAATCTCACCAGAGGAATGATTCTCCACCATGATGGCGCCTTGCATACACATGGATATAAGCTCTCAGCTCATGGATTCACTGCCAATTCACAATTTGAAGGGAAAGCTCTTGACCTGGATACATCCCACGTGTACTTGTATTCACATAACAATGATTGGGATAAACGTGCCTGGCATGTGAATTATAATGATGGGGATAGGGGCACCATAGATGCTGATAAAGCTACCTTTCACTTTAAGCAAATCAATCCAAACAGCAATAATGAGTCTTTTGCGTTCTTAGGATTCAACTCAGCTTATGGAGATTTGTTGTTTTACCAGAGAGCATGGATAGGTGGTGAATACTTAAGCATGGGTTTACTCAGACACGAGGGGAGCGTAAGGGGAAATTACCTTGGCTCTCAGGTAGGATTGCTCGACCTAAAAGCAGGAAATACCTATAAGTTCAGGCAACATGGAAACAACTCCCGGTACACTACCATTGATTCTATCAGGCTGAGAGATAATAACTGTAGTAAATATACCTACTTTAGGAGCTATAGAGATGATTATAATGCCTACCTAATATTTAATACGCCTCCAATAGAGCTGGAGAATATACGCGTGTACAGAATTCATCATCTTTCTAATACGGTAACACTCGTCAACTCCATTGATGAAGGAAACACCTCAGGCTGGAGTTATGCTACACCAGATCCTAAGGATTACTACTGGGTTAATGGTCCTGGAAATTGGAGAGACCCAGCTCACTGGCGGATAGGCAGTCTGACTGGTAACACCGCAGCATGTGCTCCTCTCATGTCAGATAATATATTTTTCATGGATGGGTGTGGGCTAACTTCCGGAAATGCTGTGGTAGTGGATTCTGCCTCCTTCGCAGGAAGTATGTATTGGGATTCTACCCTTCCAGCAGGCATACATATTAATGGCAATAGCTCACTAACTGTAAAAGGAGAAGTCACTTTTGGGAGAGATATGATTATTCAACCTACTGTAGTGCTATTTGGAGAGTATAATGATACCATTCCATTTAATGGTAGTGAATTTGCCAAGGATCTCAGACTTAGAAATGATACCCTTACCATAGCAGAAGATCTTACTGTAGGAGGAAGGCTGATTTTGGAGAAGGTAGTACTTAATACTTCAGAAGTGAATATTACTACGCCTCAGCTCTTTATTTCAGGTTTATATGCGACTAGCCACTGGTATCCTAATGGAACACATCTTACCCTATCAAGTAGTGATCCATTTTACTGTATTAACAATTATTTTCAAACCTACCCATCGGGAGATGCGAGGATGATTCTTAGCAGAGCGGATGATGGAATAAGATTTCCCACCATTAATAGAAGTCATTCCTTTCCCACAGTGGAGATTATAGCCTCAGATGCTCAGGTATATGCGCATGGAGCTGCTAAAAATATACACGTTAAAGGGGATATC
>JBCCLI010000448.1:0-5183 GCA_039026975.1 Bacteroidota bacterium
GTCCCCCGAAAGGTGATAAGGTATACATAAACGCCCTCTGGCACCTCCCTTCCCTCAAAGGTTCCATCCCAGTACCGCTCAGGATCATCTGATTCATAGATGTTCCTTCCCCATTGATTAAAAATCTGGATGGAGAAGTCCTGGTAATAGTCGCCATCATAGATGAAACTATCATTTTCTCCGTCTCCATTAGGGGTGAATACATTAGGGACATAGAATAAAGGTGGGCAATTATCTACTATGGCTATACTATCTCTAATCACACATCCAAACTCATTAAACACACCTACATAGTATATAGCGGAGTCATTCTCACGAACTGTCCTGGAAGTAGCTCCATTATGTTCCCAGAAATAATCTATTTGTTCTCCTGCATCTAGGAGTACCCCTTTTTCCCTATATACACAGTTGATGATTTCTTCATAGATATTACTCACTGGTAAGGGATAGAAAAATACTTCTGTACTATCGTAATAGGTGCAGCCTTCATATACATACTCAAGGGTATACAGGCCTTCCTGTAAAATTCCTATCTGAATATCCTCTCCTATCTGAGTAGCAGAAGAATCCCGCCACCTAACAGAAAGCCTATCATTATTTATGTTAGGAGCAGTGGCGTCTAGCCATAATATGTCCCCCTCACACACAACCTCATGGCTAAGGTCTATTTGAGGTTCAGGAATAACTGCTAATTCCTTCTCCACTTTATTCTCACAGCCCTCTTCATCTATTATGGTTACCTGATAGCTAATATCCTCTTTGGCTAGGTAGGTCCACTGATCAGGAAATTCCATGGTAGAATAGTCTGGAGTCCAGCTAATCTCCTGAATGTTATGGCTACTGGAAGCAGAGATGAACACTGTGTCTCCTTCACAGGCCCGCTCCGGCCCCCTCAATACTACATCCGGCAAAGGGTAAACCATAACAGCTAATTGATCTGATGTAGAACAGCCTGTCAAGGGATACGTTACCTCCACGGAGTAAGCCCCCGTGCTGGTAACCAGGATGGAAGAGGTGGTATCTCCAGTAGACCACTGATATACTGCCCCCACAGTCTCGGCATCTACTAGCATTTTCTCTCCAAAACAGAAGCTACTGTCCGCTGGCAAATTAAGTTGTGGAACAGGAAATACTTCTAAAGTATCTATGATGGTCACGCTACACACCCCACTGCTATCTTTCAGAATGAGAGAGGGAAAATTCAGATTTTCTTCCGAATAAGCATGGGAAACCGCTTGTCCTTCCCCTATTTCCCCATCTCCAAAGTCCCAGGTGTATGAACCCGCATTTGGAGAACTAGCCGTAAAATTCACCGTCTCCCCTACACAGATTTGGTCTACTGATAGAGTAAATCCTCCTTCCACCCCAGTAAGCTGAATCAGGTTAGGGATAAAGAGGAAATCTGTACAGCCAAGGCTATCCGTTACCGTCAAACTCACGTCATAATTATCTGGTCGGGAAAAAATCCTGGCGGGGTTTTGGAGCGTAGAACTTACCCCATCACTAAATTCCCATAGCCAGCTAACAATACTTGATTTCCCTATTTGGCTGGTATCCTCAAAGTTGACCAGTAAGGGGGGACAGATAGCCTCTGTGGGACTTGCCTGAAAACCAGCTGAGGGTTTCCCTATTTCCACGCTAAATGTATCACTGACAGTAGCTATACACCCTATGCTGTCTTTGACGGTCAGGCTTATGGTATACATCTGTCCAGCAGGGAAAAAGAGTTCCTGCTTAAATGAGGACTTTGCTGGTGCAAGAAGTATACCCGGCACATGCCACTCATAGGAAAGTGGGCTTATGCCTATGCTATCTCCTGCAAGCGCTTCTAATTTCAGATTATCTCCCTCACAGAGAGAAGCCACTTCCTGTTTCCACGCAGGCTTAGGATTTGAGATCAGCACCCAGGCCGTATCTCTTGCAGTACAACCTACATCATCCGCTACTTCCAGGATGATGGGTACCATGGCACGAGTAGTTCCCTCCAAGGCTACCAGGGAATCCAGGGTATAGGTGAGCGGAGAAAAATCTCCCTCCAGAGAGGTTCCATCTGGCAGGAGCCATTTCCTGGAGAGGATATTTCCAGTGGAAACAGACCTGTCTGTCAAAGTCAGGGAAAGCGGTAAACATCCGACTAGCTTATCTACTTCTGCCTTAGCCTGCGTTCCTGTTACCCGTATGGCATCTTCTTTAATGACGGTATCCCTACAGCCAGAGGCTCCCTCTACAATAAGACTTATGTCATACGATCCCAATGAATCCAGGAGAAAAATGGGGTTAGTCTCAGTAGACTGAAAACCACCACTTAATGCCCATTCTATTTCTGACACATTATCTTCAGGTCCATCAAAGCTGACCATCAAAGGTGAACAACCCTCAGAAGGATCAAATACAAAGGTGGTGTCTGCCTGTACTTTAATTTGGAGAAACTGCTCTCCACTTACTCGGCAAGAACACCCATTATCAAAATTCCAGGTAGTAACCGTTAGCCAGTAAGCACCTGTATCTGGATAGGTAATACAGGGATAAAACTCGTTAGAAGTAGTCCCGGCGGGATCACCAAATTCCCACAGCACGCTGTCTATATAGGTAGTGTCCAATAGAAATAATACCATAGAAGTATCAAAACAGATGGGTTCTCCAGGGACAAAGTTACTCTTACAGATAAAAGTATCTATGCCAGCAGATCCATAGGGAGGCCTCAGCATAGTCCAGTCTACCAACTCAAATTTATCTACACAGCCATTATTGTAAGCATAAAAGTCTGTACTCACGTATTGACCGGAGTCCCTAAACACAGGGACTGTAGACCCAAAATCCCAGTTCCCGTTGCTGGTATCATTCACCTCAAAGCCTTCCCAGTCTCCCGTAGTTACCTCATACCATACATAATCATGGGTGCCCGGCGCGGTGGTATTTTGAAACAAAGTATTGGCACTACAACATTGCAGGAGAGGATATTCTGTGGTATCTAGTAATGCCTCCGGTTTTTCTCCAGCTATGATACAAGTATCACAGCTGGTAGTAGCCACGCATCCATCTTCTGTAGTAACAGTCAGGCTTACGCTGAACTTCCCCTCAGCCAGATAGGTATGTATGGCTTGTGGGTTTCCGCTTTGTAATAGTTGGTTGCCATCCCCAAAGTCCCAGTCTCTTGATACAATAGGGGTGGGGCTGATACTTTCATCCGTAAAGGTTATTTCCAGCGGTAAACATCCTCCTTGTATGGGTGCATCATCCCTGCCATCCCACATGGGTGGATAAAAGACAAAATCTTTCAGGTCATGAGAAAATCTGGGCCTTAAGGTGCCCACCTTAATCAGATTCTTTTCTGTTGCAGTCAGCACACATCCATCTGCCGTTTCCGCTCTTAGGCTAATGGTATAAGTACCTGCATCAGTAAAGGTATGTGTAGGGTTGGGAGCGTTACTAGTAGCCCCATCCCCAAAATTCCACTCCCATGTTTCAGCATCCTGAAGAGAAGATAGGAACTGAGTAGTGAAAGGAAGCTGACAAGAAGAGGTGGCTGTAGGAAGTATATCTATGGTTCCCAGATCCCGGATCCTAATAGGTTCTGTAGATATGTATTCTTTCTCACAACTATTTTCTCCGTAAATAACGCGCACAGTTGGCGTAAAGCTCCCTTCTGTTGGATAGGTATGAGTAGGAGAAAACAGCAGTACATCATTAGCGGCTCCACCTAACTGCGTACCATCCCCAAAATCCCAGAATATCTCCGTAGCCCCTTCAAAGCCTTCCCCACTTAGTTGTATGGAAGTAGGGGCGCAGCCAGAGGTCTGGCTAAGGGTAAAAGAAGGCCTGGGGTCTTGAACCGTAAAAAAGTCTGGCTCTAGGGTGGTGAAAGAACATCCTGTAGAAGGATCTGTAACGGTTAGGCTTAGGGAGAAGCTGCCATTTTGTTGGTAGGTATGAGAAGGAGTCTTAGCAGTAGAAGTATTACCGTCTCCAAAATCCCACGTATACTGCAGATTAGCTGGGCTACCAGCTGGTAGGGTGGGAGAAAAGCTTACCTGATAGGGAGCTGTACAAGAGAAGCGCTTGTTAGGGCTTTCTATAGTTGGCGTCAGATCAGGATGAGAAGTGATGAAGTTAGGCTTCACCACATTATCCTGACAACCGTTTTGGTCCTTAATGATGAGGGAGACAGTATAAGTTCCTGGTGCATAGGTATGAAACGTGTTTTGTTCAGATGCACTCTGGCCATCTCCAAAATCCCATATCCATTCACTAATAGGTGCATCTGCCTGAGTAGACGTATTCGTAAAATCAACAGTAAAAGGCGGACAAGCTGTACTATCATTTACCTGAAAGGCAGCAACTGGATTAGCAAATACCCGTACCTGCTTCACCACTTGCGTACTTGGGATATTATTAGCATCCAGGACCCTTAATTTTACGCTGTAGGTACCGGGAGTTGTATAGATAGCGCCGGGAGTGCTTTGGTCAGTACCACTGCTAGTGTTCCCATTCCCAAAATCCCACTCGTACGTCAGAGGAGCTTCTCCTGTAGAAGCTGATCCGTCAAAGTTCACCACTAGCGGACTACACCCTGAGGTTTCAGATAGGGAGAAGGAAGCCTGTTGGGCATGTAAGAAATGTGTTAGCAAGGAAATTCCTACCAGCAGGGGTAGACGTAAGAATTTCATGGGCGTAGGAAAAGTAAACCTGTAACACGGAATTCATTTAAATATACAGGCTAAATAGCTCTTACGTTTTGAAGCAGTTGTAATGAGAAAAGCATTCCCATCTTTAAATTGACTATTTATTCAATTTTTTATTCTCACAAGTAAGATCTAGCCCATGGGGAGGAAATAAGGGCATGTAAGAATTTTATGAGAAAAGCTCATACTTTAGCATTGCTCATGTAGTTCTCCACAGAGCTTTCCTGAAAACAGCTTCATCCTATTCATCTTCCCCTTCATCAGCTTTTCTTTCTTTTCAGGACTAAGACCCTTTTCTTAGGTATATGCATTCTTATATCCAATCCCTCAGAAGCCTTATTGGCCATAGGAAGTTCATTCATCCAGCAGCTCGTATCCTGTTAGAAAATGACCTGGGAGAGATCTTACTTATCAGACGAAAGGACAATAACCAATGGGGCCTGATAGCCGGTGGGCTGGAAGAGGGGGAAGATGTTACCACCTGCATCCGACGTGAAGTGA
>JBCCLI010000449.1:0-5182 GCA_039026975.1 Bacteroidota bacterium
TACCCCTCCTACCCTTTTTATTCCCAATGTATTTAGCCCTAATGAAGATGGTACACATGACACCTTCCTGGCCCAGTATGATGGAGTAGAAGCATTCTCCATGATGATTGTAGACCGCTGGGGGGTAAGCCAATATAAAAGCACAGACGCTGCCCTAGGATGGAATGGAAAAGATGAAGATGGAAATACCGCTGAAGAAGGCGTATACTACTATGTGATTAAAGTAGGGGATAAGTCCTATAGAGGATCCCTTACACTATTAAGGTAGATTCCCTTTTTCATAACTTGGAAAAGAGATAATATTGCTGCATGAAATGGATATTTTGTGCGGCATTTTTTTTGAGTTTCGTTCTTACACAGGCCCAGCTTGTCAATACGGAAAAGCTCAGAAAAGATAAAAAAGAAGACGGATTTTCAGGTGAGGTAAGCCTAAATGGAAGTTTTCTTAGAAATACGAGATCTATTTATAGGGCTGGTTCTTTCAGCAGGCTAGAGTACAGGAAAGCGGCTAGTCGTCTTATGCTATTTACTAGCTTTAATTTTTCTGAAGCTGACAAGAAAAGCCTGGTTAATAATGGCTATCTGCATCTCCGCTTTAACAGGGAGCTGAATGATAACCTTACCTTAGAAGCTTTCTCACAAGTTCAGTATAACCAGATCCAGATTATCAGGGCCAGAATGATACAGGGGATAGGCCCTAGATTCAAGCTGATACAGAATGATACCCTCTCTATGTTTGTCGGTTCGCTTTATATGTATGAGTATGAAGAAATATCTGATGACTTACAGCTTAATAAGCATTACAGGCTTAGTACCTATATATCTTGTGGCTATGCATTCTCTAAAACATTCTCACTAGATCATATCACCTACTACCAACCCAGACCTGACAGGTTCAGGGACTACAGAATCCTAACGGAGACCCTCCTTACGTTTACCCTCTATCAAAATCTCTCCTTTCAGTTCAGCTTTAACCTCCTTTTTGATTCCAAGCCACCAGACCCTACTTCTATTCCTGAATCTATTTATTCCATAGCTAATGGCTTATCCTATACCTTTTAGCTAGTTTTGCGTATATAAGAAAGTTCTTTCCTCCTCGCACAAAAACTTTTAACTTACTCGCAAATTCATAATCATGAAAAAGGTGAAACGCGTTTTTTTATATATCCTCATTTTTGTCCTGGTGATAGGACTGGGCGGGGGTTCCTTTGCAGTATTTGGCACCTATAGCAGTGGCTCCAGAGCTGGTGTCATCGTAAAGTACAGCACTAAAGGCTTATTCTTCAAAACCCGTGAGGGTGAGCTTAACGTGGGAGGTATTTCCAAGGGAGAGGCAGGTGATATCATGCCTACCATTTGGTATTTTTCCGTGTATAGAGGAGATACGGAAGTAAATGATGCCATACAAGATGCAGTATTAGGTGGCTATAGAGTAAGGCTGCACTATGAAGAAAAATATTTCCAGTTTGACTGGAGAGGAGATACGCAATACTTTATCACACAAGTAGAGAAAGTTCCTGAGGAATAAATTTTTATAACAATATACAGCTGAGAGGGTATTCCTACATACTCTCTCTTTTTTTTGTATTTTTTCAGGCATAAAGCCCATATACTTGCCTGTCAAAGAAAAAACTGGTTACATACCCAGAGCAAGTCTTACTAACAGCGTATACGCATCATGCTATTTCAACGTGCATATTCGGATGAGGAGATCGTAGAAGGATTACGCCAGGGAGGTGTAGAAGCTAATATCTACATCCGGTATTTGTATAGAAAGCATGTGACCCTTATCACAAAACTCGTCACAGATAATACAGGGACAGAAGAAGAGGCGAGAGATATATTTCAGGATACCCTGGTGATTTTTTATGAGAAAGTAAGAGGGGAAAGCTTTAGCCTCCAAGCTAAAATCAGTACTTATCTATATGCTGTAGCCAGAAATTTATGGCTAAATACACTTAAGAAAAGGAAGCTAGCCACTAAGTTTCAACTCTATCAGGAGAAAGAGAAAGTGAATATAGCAGAAAGTCCCATGGTAGGGGTGCTGAGTAAAGAAAGAGAATGGATAGTGAAGCAGGCTATGGAAGAATTAAAGGATGATTGTAGAAAAATTCTCATTCTCTCTGTATTTGAACGTCTTCCCATGAAAGAGATTTATGTGAAAATGGGATTTCAAAATGAGCAGATAGCCAGAAATAAGAAACATAAATGCCTCAAATATTTGAAGAAAATTATACTCAAGAAATTTAGCATGGCTGATGTAGCCGACTGAAAGCGGAAAATTATGGAGTCTACGTATCATTCTGAAGCATTTATCTGGAAGTATCTCCAGGGAGAACTCTCCAAAGAAGAGCAGGAAGCTTTTTCTGCTGTCTTAGATAAAGATGAGGACCTCCAGGAGCGGCTAAGTGAAGAGATTATCAGACACTATGGCCGACTAGCCTTTAAGAAAAGGCTTCAGGCTATAGACCATCAGGTCCAAAGTGAATTTAACCCCCTATCCAGTGGCCCATTCTGGAAAATGGCAGCTATGGTTCTTCTCCTACTGATTCCGGTTCTCGTCTGGCGATCATATTCTCATAAACAGCAGGATAGGATAGATCTTTTTCAGGCTGCCTTTATCCCCTATATGCATCAGGATAGCAGTCTTTACACCCAAGCAGACTCTACACTAAACGCCAAGTGGATATCTGCCATTTCCTTCTATGAGGACAAGAAGTACGTAAAAGCCATCCCCCTTTTCAAGGAATTAATAGAAGAGGATAGTAGCCAGCAAGAAGTATATCACTTCTACCTGGGGATGTCCTACCTCACTAAGACCCCTCAAAAATTAGAAGCTGCTATTACCTCCTTCAAACAGGCAGCAGATAAGGAGCACCCCTTACAAGGACAGGCTAGGTGGTACCTGGCACTAGCCTACTGGGAAAATGGAGACAAGGAGAAAGCCATGAAAATCTTTCAACAGATCTCTACACAAGCTGGTGCTTTTAACCAGAAAATGGCTAGCGATGTTCTATCTAGGTACATCCAGTAAATCAGCTTGTAATCTCATGTCCTAATCTCAGTGGGTTTTTAGCCTAAAGCTTAGTACTTAGGAGATATACTTGTTACATATGAATTCCAGGAGAAGACAAATCCTACGTCCATCTCCTAGCACTACTGTATCACTCAAGAATAGACAAACGCTCTTTTCTGTTACCATGGGCATACTCTTAGTAGCCATCATCGTGGTAGGATTAAGAGATCCCTCCCTAAATGTAGAGGTGTACTACTACACAGCTGCGGAGGATCATTATTATGAAAATCCCAACAACTGGACCCCTTCTTATCCGGGGAAAAAGATCCAGCGCCACCAAAAAATAGTTATCCAGGGTACTACCTACGCTAATTATAAGCCTATCAGGGTTAGGGGGAAGATAGAGATCAGCCCTGGAGCTAGCTTATTTGCCTTTTCTGAAAATGTCATCATTGAAACCCAGGGGTCAGTGTTTAACAGGGGAGAAATCATAGTCAATGAGATAGAAAACTTTGGTATACTTAAGAATGAAATTGCAGGAAGCATAGACGTGTTACACTATCATGCCTATGAAGGTTCTGAGACACATAATCTACATACATCCAGAGTAACTGTGGCAGGATCTCTCATGAATCAGGGAGATATTTTTAACTATAGCGACTTTCAGATACATAAACAACTTACCAATTATGCTAATTTCCATCATGGCTCCACTGGAAAACTCATGGTTAATGGAAAGCTCATTGATAGAATAAATGCTGAAAGTAGATATACACATTTCACGGAGAATCTCCCTCAAGTGCTACAATAGGAGCTATCTGGGAAGGCTTAGGAAGAGAAGATTCACTCCATATTTTTTCTCCTTCTGGAGAGTATACTTCATAATAGGGAAGGCCCTGGATGCTATGCTCAGTAGCCAGCTTAGACTGAAGGCCTTCTTGAAGTTGGAGATGAAATCCACCGAATAGCTTCTGCTTCTTGCGGCCTTTTCTCCAGGCTGCTTCATCTGTAGTACATCCTATGAATACCCATGACACGGGAATGTGCTGGTAAGAAGCAAATATCTTCCTGGCTCTGATGATATCCTTGATGGAGGGAATTCGCTCGGGCGTCCACCAATACACAAGTACATACCTACCCTTATACTGCCTAAGTGCCCGTTTAAAGGCTATAGCGGCTAAATAATCCTGGGTAGAGGAAGAGGGTTGGTTGTATTCCTTAAACTGGGTATCCAGGGATATTTCCGTTCCTAGGTCCTTCATGGCCTTCTCTTCTACAGGTGAGGCTTTAATGAGGTTATACGAGTTCCAGAAATCAGGCTCATAAGGTACAGCTGCCAGCTCTTCCCAGCTGGGCTCTTTCCGTAATGGCAAGGAACTCACCCCTGGACTAATGCTATTTACTAACACAGATACATCATGCTGATGAAACTGCTTACTAGTCACACTTCCGGTAGAATCCCAATAAGTTATTACCAGATCTCCCTGATTTTTAAGGAAACTGAGGTGGTAAATATCTTCTTCCCGCCTGTACTCTGTGATATATTTCTGTTTTCGCCAAATACTGGCACCATTTATAGGTCTATAAATTTTCTCCTCTGATTCTACTCTCACAAAAGCCAGATTATGTGCCAGTACATAGCTCTTGATCTTGTACACCCCCTTTTTCTCACAAAGCACTACCCATACCATTTCTCCCTGCCAACTGGTAGTATCCAGAAAGCTAATCTCGCAGTCTTTATCTTTCAGACTTTTACTTAATACGGTGTGATAATTGACCACATCATGGCCTAAGGCCTGGTAGAGGACTATAGGTGCGTGAGAAAAGGTAGAATATCTGGTAAAATCAAAACTTCTCCTCAAGCCTTTAAATCCTACTCTAAGGGTATTTTTCGCACTTCCTTTCAGGTTCCCGTCATATCCTCTGGGCTGAGCTACTTCAGCTGCAGCCTCTATTAAGCGGCCATACTGCCCTCCCTCCTTGCAGTAGTGCCGGTAAAAAATATCCATAGTAAATGGATCAGTGGGATAATTATCTGGAATTTTTCTGTAAGCTTCCTTTAATAATTCTTTTGGACTTAACTCCCGATCATAAATAAATACTTGGCCCAGCTGATAAGGCTTGGGCTGAAGGAGTAATTCCAGCTCTGTACGCTTTAAGGATAAA
>JBCCLI010000450.1:0-5159 GCA_039026975.1 Bacteroidota bacterium
CATAAAACTTTTGGCCACTTTGGGAGGCCCTTCCTGCTCATGCTCCTCCAGTTTTTCATGCATTTCCATGATGGTCTTCACCATTAAGAATAGGCCCCCTAAGATCAGGATGATATCCCGCCAGCTCAGGGAGAAATTCTCCGGTAGGGAAGCAAACTCTATGACGGGATAGGTGAGTTGAACAATGAAGTTAATGCCCAGGAGTAGGGCTACTCTGAAGCCAAGGGCGAGCAAAAGCCCTATGGTTCTAGCTCTAGGTTGTTGCTGTTCTGGAAGCTTGGCAGTTACAATAGAAATAAAAACGATGTTGTCTATCCCCAGGATGATCTCCATGAGCGTGAGCGTGAGGAGACTAACTAAGGAATCATAGGTAAGGAGTACCTCCATATATAGTAAGTCAGTAGGATTACAACTCAGGGCTCAGCATAAAAACGGGCATAACAAGACAAAAAAATCTCACAAACGCCAAAAAATGTTTTTTGCCACCGCCCATAACTTCTTTAATATTGACTTAAAGAAAAGATAATCTTTTCAGACAAACTAAGGAAACAGCCTAATTCCAAATATGACTGGCCATTCTGTTTATACGGGGTGGCCTTTTTTAATGGATTCCTTCCAGCTTTTCCAGTAACCATTCTTTTTCTACTAAAGAACTGGTAGATTGTATTTCCTCTTTTATCTGCTGGGATAAGCTATTCCTATTTGATGGCTCCTCCTGCTTAGCTTGGAAAATGTCTTTTCCTAGTCTAATGAACTCCTTATAAGGAAGTTTTCTTTCCTCTGTAAGGATTGAACGTCTGCGTAAATAGGTCCTGTAAGTATTGATCAATGCCAGGAGGGCTTCCTCTTCATTCTTTTCAAAATGAATTTTGAAAAGAAGGGTGTAGTATCCTATTCTGTAAAATGGATCTATGAAGGTAGCTTTTTGTAGCTCTTGAAGGGCTTTTGCATACTGTCTGGTATGTGTGTAGAGATTAGCTCTACTATAGTGGTAAATATCAGCTCTGGTATCCTCAGCCATAGTATGTATCCACTCTTCTATAAAGGTGTCTGTCCACTGATAATCCTTAAGCTTGAGGCCTAGGGTGACTATATTTTTAAAGTGGTGGTGTAGGTTAGGGTAGTTATCTGATAGTAAGCCACACGTAATCACTTCTTTATACAGCTGAAACATCTTGGCAAGGGCCGCAGTATTTCCTTTTCTGTAAGACAGGCTGCAGTGATTAAGCATGATCACATATATGTTTATGATGTCCTGCTTATCAAATGTCTCTTGATTAGCCCTTACGATCTGACTGAGATCATCTAAATCAGTTGGGTTTCCCTCATCCTTCACTAACTGGAAAGCCAGGGTATATGCCTGGATAATGTCCGGCAGGGTACGGATGTTACTCACGCAGTGAGCTACTACCTCTTGAATCAGGAATAAGTCAGAAGGATCTATTTTAAAAATAGAACCATAGGTGTAGAAAGCACAGCCATATATAAGTTTCTCAAGTATAAAAAAATGATCAAGTCTTATAAGGGTAGCTAAGGCGGAGGAGGTTTCCCATCTATTTTCATACTGAATGGAAAATTGAAAGGAATTACTTTCTAAGAGGTATAGTTCATTGAATAGCTGGGACCCTTCTCTTATGGTATGGGTAATAGCCTTTTTTTGGCTCTCCAGGCTTTTCCGTACAAACTTACTGATGCTTTTTTCCAGGAAAGATTTAGTTTGATATTTTTCTACTTCATGGGGGGTGTTCATAAATAGATCCACACTCATGAATGATAGAAGGAGCTTAAGCAAATATTTACGCAAGGTTCTGGCCTTGTTATCTTCATATTCCAGCCCTGGAAATACCTCCTGGTAGATCGCTTCTATAGATACATGTTCTTCATGATAGTGGGGATGATACTTAGCAAGGGCTTCAAAAAAAGTGATAGTATCCTTGTGCTGATGGAAGTAGGGAGAATGTACGAACTTTCTGAATTTCTTCAGTTCTGCATGACCTAATTGACTCAACACTTCGGTGAGTTTTGTGGGTTTCATGGGAGGCTGGAGTTTGCGTCTACAGGCTAAAGATATAAATTAATTAATTATTTAGTTATCATAATAATAGAAATTCTGTTTTTTTGAAAACGGAATTATTTTTATATTCACTTTGAAAAATTCAATTTTTGAAATTGATTTGTCCCTACAGCTCTTACCGTTTTTGAATAACTCCTCCTCCTTACAAGAGTACCATTCTAAATCACTGTAAACAAAAACACTCATCTTATGAGGCTGTTTCACGGATTACCTAGTCCTATGGTGTACGCGGTATGTATATGCTTGCTGTACCTATTCCTTGCTCCTAATGTCTCTGCCCAAAAGAGACTGTTAGTAAAATACAAGTCAAACCAACAATCTTCTTTCAGCCAAGAGCACGTATATGGAAATACGTCCCTGCAGGTACTTAGGCGGGAAGCCTTTCCCTGGCGTGTACTTGCGCTTAAAGAGAAAGCAGATGTGGAGACCATTTTGGAGACCCTAAAGAATGATCCGAATGTATTATATGCAGAAGAAGATTTTCAGGTCAGTGGATTTTCTCCTGAAAATGTAAATGATCCCCTCTACCAGAGCCAGTGGGCTTTTTCTCAAACTCATCCCACTAGCGGATCTACCGGCTTAAATTTTGGGTTTACAACTGCCTGGGATAAGCTTAGCCCCAAGAAGAAAGTAGTAGTAGGCGTATTGGACTCTGGTATAGACTGGGACCACCCTGATTTGGTGCATAACCTTTGGCAAAACCTGGCTGAGGATGCAGATGGAGATGGGAGGGTGCTTGAGTACATAAGAGGGAAGTGGGTATTTGATCCGGGAGATAGGAATGGAAGAGATGATGATGGGAATGGGTATGTTGATGATTTTATTGGGTGGGACTTTGTGGAGAATGATAATGACCCCAGCGATGAGAATATTCTTGGACATGGTACTCATGTGAGTGGAATCATAGGTGCCAAGCATGATAATGGAGTAGGAGTAGCAGGGGCAGCTACCTCTGTCTCTCTCATGCCCTTACGCTTCCTGGATGCCCAAAATTCGGGCTTTATTTCTGATGCTATTTCAGCTTTAGGGTACGCAGTGGATATGGGCGCAGAAATGAGTAATCACTCTTGGGGGGGGCAGGTATACTCAGAAGCTTTATATGATGCCATTCTCACAGCAGAAGAAGAAGGGCATTTGGTAGTGGCAGCAGCAGGAAATAATTATGGAGCAGATAATGACCTAACACCTGTTTTTCCGGCCAGTTATGATCTGCCAAATATTATCTCTGTAACAGCCATTAATCCTGATGGTAAGCTTACTTCCTTTTCTAATATAGGCTTAGTATCAGTAGATATAGCTGCGCCAGGCTATGCCATTCAAAGTACCTTACCAGGTGGAAGATACGGGCTACTAAGTGGTACTTCTATGGCCGCCCCTTTTGTAGTGGGAGGAGCTGCTTTATTACTAGCAGAAGATCCCGGTTTATCTTATGAAGATCTCAAAGAAAAACTTGTAAAAGGCGTTAGGAAAACCTCCTCCCTTACCGCTAAGATTAAGTCTGGAGGTTATCTACAGTTAAACAGAGCGTATAAGTATACCCCAGATAATACCTGTGAGGTGAGCCCCCTGTTTACTACTAATATGACAGTTATTTGTCCAGGGACCCGCTTTAAAACCACTAATATTTCAGAAGGAGCTACCTCTTATAAATGGTTTGTTAACGGGAGGAGAATATCTACTAGAAAGAATGTCTCTTATAAAGTCCCCTCAGAAATTGGGGGTAGTCCAGAGTTTTTGACTATCACCTTAGAAGCCAGTAAAGGGAACTGTATAGAAACCTTTTCTAAGCGGATGCAAGTAGTTTATCCTCCTCAGTTGGCTGTAGAGGATGTGGCAAGATGCGCGGAAGCGGCCTATATAGAGATAGAGAATATCCAAGGGATAGAGAAGATCAGATGGAGAAATAACCAAAATAGCGTAATAGGTAGAGCGGCTGCTATCTCTATTAAGGAAAGTGGAGACTATAAGCTGGAAGTCATTAATACTTGTAGGGTTAAAGAGGAAGAAACCTTCTCTGTATCTCTGAAAGGGGACTGCGTGTGGCCGGGAGATATAACGGCTGATGGAACGGTGAATGCACTGGATTTTCTAGCATGGGGGATGGCTTCTGGCAGGAAGGGCCCCGCCAGGTCTAAGGTCTCCATTAAGTATGAAGCCCAGGAAGCTCCTTTTGAATGGTCCGCCTCATTCCCTACTAGGTTTGACATAGCGCCAGGCGTAAATGTCAAGCATGCAGACGCTAATGGAGATGGGGTAGTGAACACCAAAGATCTGAAACCTATTTCTCGCCACCTTAGGCAGGAGTGTGGAGCTTCAGAAGGAGGGAGTGCTCCCGTCACCTTAGGGCTACATACTGATCAGCAAGCACTAAATCTTGGAGGGGAATTAGCACTGGATATTCTCCTGGACGGCTATAATGGAGCTGACATAAATAATGCCTATGGACTCATTTTTTCGGTCTCATTTAATATGCCGTTGAGGACAGCGCCTGAGTTAAACCTGAATGATTCCTGGATGGGGAAGGAAGGAAAAGACATGAGAGGATGGTTTCTCCCTTCCGAGAATGGACCAGGGGACCCTTACTGTGGGTACATAGCCATGACCAGGACTAATAGACAGGGTAAGTCTGGAGGGGGAAAAGTGGGAGGTCTGCTAGGCATAGTTATTATGGTGGATGACCTTAGTGCAGGTGGATTAACGGCTCTGTCTGAGACCCGAGCGTTAGGAATCAGCGTAAGTGAAGCCCAGCTAGTTACTAATGATGGAAGCCTCATCCCAGTAGGTACTTCTTCTGCCAATAGCAGCTTAATAATTCCTATTGTCCCTACGGTAGATCAATCATTATTTGCGAGAAATGATCTATTTCTATCTCACATTTCTGCCTATCCTAATCCCTTTACGCACCAACTTTTCTTAAATATGGAATCAGATATAGACAGGGAAGCCAGATGTGTCATCAGGGATTTACAGGGGAAGAATGTTTGGGATCAGGTGATAAGCTTAACACCAGGTGCTAATGAGAAAGTATTGGAAATTAGCGAGTTAGCCAGTGGTGTATACAGTATGGAAGTACATGCAGAAGGAA
>JBCCLI010000451.1:0-5155 GCA_039026975.1 Bacteroidota bacterium
ACAGCGCTCTACATACAGCTGGGGGCTAACTTCATCCTTTCTCCTATTCTGAACCCAGAGATGGCGCCGGTATGTAATAGGAGAAAGATCATGTGGAGTCCGGGATGTGGGACAGTCTCAGAAATCTCAGAAGCAGAATCTTTGGGAGCTGAGATCGTGAAGGTTTTTCCCGGCTCTACTTTGGGAGGTACTTCCTTTATAAAGGCAGTAAAAGGCCCTCAACCCTGGAGTATGATCATGCCTACGGGAGGAGTGGCTCCAACAGAAGAAAACCTGAAAGCCTGGTTTGAGGCAGGGGCAGCTTGTGTGGGTATGGGCTCCAAGCTCTTCCCCAAGGACGTGATTGCCAAAAAGGACTGGGGATGGATTACCTGCACCTGTAAAGAGGCTCTGGACACTATTCAGAAGTATAAGACTTATTAATGCGTTGGATTACCTTAGGATTACTGCTACTCACTGCCTGTTCCTCTTCTGTGAAACAGAAACGGATCAAGCTGGGACATGGCCTACCTGTTAAGCATCCCGTGCATCAGGCCATGGTGCATATGGGTGACAGGCTGGAAGACATTTCAGAGGGACAGCTAGCCCTGGATATTTATCCCTCAGAACAGTTGGGTACAGAGCGGCAGTGCCTGGAACTGCTTCAAATAGGGGCTTTAGGCATGACCAAGGTATCTGCTGCGGTTATGGAAAACTTCAGTCCCAACATTAGGGTTTTTGGTCTGCCTTATATGTTCAGGGACAGGGAACATCACTTCCAGGTGCTTGATGGTCCCATAGGTCAGCAACTCATGGTAGAAAGTACCCCATTCTACTTAAGAGGCCTGTGTTATTTTGATGCGGGCAGTAGGAGCTTTTATGCTTCCAAACAGATTGAAAGCCCTCAGGATTTGGACGGCTTAAAAATCAGGGTGATGGAAAGTCAGACTGCCATCCAATTAGTGAATACACTGGGAGGAAGAGCTACCCCCTTAGCTTATGGTGAACTGTATTCTGCCCTTCAGCAGGGGATGGTAGATGGAGCAGAAAATAATCCTCCTAGCTTCTATCAATCCCGCCACTATGAAGTCAGCAAGTTCTACTCACTAGATGAGCATTCTTATATACCGGATATTTTGGTGATCAGCACCCACGTATGGGATGACTTAAGTAAGGAGGAGAAGTCCTGGCTGGAAGCAGCAACCAGAGAGGCAGTAGTCTTTCAGCGAAAACTATGGGCAGAAGCAGAGAAAGAAGCCCTAGATGCTGTGCAAGCTGCTGGGGTGACAGTCATCCGCCCGGACAAATCCACCTTTGTAGGGAAGCTGGAACCCCTGATGGAAACCTATAAGGAGGATGCTCTCCTGAGTGAACTCATAGAAGCCATACAGGCAGTAGGAATAGATTCAACTCATATGGAATGATCACATCAATCAAAAAAACACTGGATTTGATCCTGGAATGGTTACTGGTAGGGGTATTAGGGCTTCTCACCCTAAGTGTCATCTATCAGGTAGGAGCTAGGTATCTGTTCAATAATCCTTCTTCCATCACGGAAGAACTAGCTCGGTACTTACTGATATGGCTGGGCTTACTAGGAGCGGCATATGCCAGTGGAAAGGGTATGCATCTATCCATTGACTTGCTTTCCACCAAGTTAAGTGAGCAAGGTCAAGTCTGGCTTAATGGCGTTATCCAACTGCTGATCATGGGCTTTGCACTTGCTACTATGGTCATTGGCGGGCTGAAGCTGGTCAACATAACCCTAACTACCGGACAGACCTCTGCTGCTCTTGGGATACCACTTGGCTATGTATACATAGCCCTACCCCTGAGTGGAGGGTTGATTATGCTGTATGCCCTCATGGAGCTATTACCTAACCCCAAAGAAGCCTAACCTCATGGAAGTATATATTCTCGTTCTCTCATTCATTATTCTCCTGGGGATAGGGCTACCTATAGCTTACAGTATTGGGATATCAGCTACCTTGATGTTACTGGTGGGAATGATAACGGATGGCATAGCTGGAGATATTGCCCTCACCACCATTGCCCAAAGGATGGCTACCGGATTGGATAGCTTCACCCTACTAGCTATTCCCTTCTTCATATTAGCTGGGAATCTGATGAACCGAGGGGGAATTGCGAACAGATTAATAGATTTTGCCAAGGCGCTCGTAGGTATGTTTCCAGGGGGCTTGGCCTTTGTGAATATTATTTCCTGTATGCTGTTTGGAGCTATTTCTGGATCGGCAGTAGCCGCAGCCTCAGCCATAGGAGGCTTTATGCATCCTAGAATGGTCAAAGAGGGATATGATCCTGCCTTTAGTGCAGCGGTAAATCTTTCTTCTGCTACTACGGGCATGATCATTCCTCCCTCTAATATTCTGATTGTCTATTCTTTGGCCTCGGGAGGCGCTTCCATAGCTGCGCTCTTTTTGGCGGGGTATCTGCCGGGCCTATTAGTAGGTTTACTTCTCATAGGGGTAGCAGCAGTAATCTCAGTGAAGAAGAAGTATCCTAGAGATGAGGCCTTTTCTGTGCCTAAGGTGCTCCACTCCTTCCGCCGTGCCTTCCTGAGTTTATTGTTATTGGTCATTGTGATAGGAGGAATTGTGGGAGGTATATTTTCTGCTACGGAAGCCTCCGGCATAGCTGTTCTCTACACCTTTCTATTGGGGTTATTTTATAAAGAACTCAAACTATCAGATGTAAAGTCAGTCCTCATTCAGACAGCCGGAACAAATGCCATAGTCATGTTGCTGATTTCTACCTCCATGGCCCTTTCATGGGGGATGTCATTTGAGAATATTCCCCAGCAGGTTACTGAGGCATTACTCAGCTTAAGTGATAATAAGATCGTGCTACTTCTCATCATTAACTTGACACTGCTGGCAGTAGGCGTATTCATGGATATGACTCCTGCCGTTCTCATCTTTACCCCTATTTTTCTACCCGTGGTTACTCAGCTAGGAATACATCCGGTTCATTTTGGGATTATCATGGTCCTTAATCTATGTATAGGCCTATGTACCCCTCCGGTAGGGTCTGTCTTATTCGTAGGGACGGCCGTGGCAGGTCTTCGCATCCAACAAGTAATTAAGCCCTTGATTCCGCTCTTTATAGCTATGATAGTGGGTTTACTCATTGTTACTTACTGGCCCGGATTAAGCCTGTGGTTACCCTCTTTATTTGGGTATTAGCATGGAGAATATGGACTTTCAATAGCTAAGTATATGTATGCCGATATTCATAATCAACAACCTAGCTTACTGATTCATCCTCAAGATGATGTAGCCGTAGCCCTTCAGGACCTTCCTATGGGGGAAAGCCTATCAGTGAAAGGCAGACCTATCAGGATGAAAGAGCTAATTCCGGTTAAGCATAAATTTGCTACCAGGGAAATCGCTTTGGGAGAACAAGTGAAAATGTATGGCTTGGTAGTGGGAAGAGCTACCCAGCATATTGCTGTAGGAGAATTAATTACTCAGGCTAACCTTCAACATGCTACCCAAGAAGTAAGCCTGGATGAACATCATTTCCACTGGCAAGGACCTGATGTGAGCAAATGGGCAGACAGTCATTTTATGGGTATCCCCAGGGCTGGAGGAAAGGTAGGCATAGCTAACTATTGGTTGGTGATTCCCATGGTGTTTTGTGAGAATAGAAATATTCAGGTGCTGAGAAAGGCCCTTATGCAAGAGCTGGGATATGAAAAACCAGACCAGTACGTATCAGGTGTGAGGTCTCTCATGAAAGCATATGAAGAAGGTAAAAGAGGCTCAGAATTAGGGGAAGTAGAAATAGAGACTGGTAGTTCTTCCAGAGGGAAATCCAGATTTTTTCCTCATGTGGATGGGATACGGTTTCTCACGCATGATGGGGGTTGTGGAGGAACCAGAGAAGATGCTCAAGTATTAATTAAACTGCTGGCAGCTTATGTAGCGCATCCTAATGTAGCGGGGGCTACCGTCCTGAGCCTGGGCTGCCAGCACGCACAGATGCACATGCTGGAGGAGATCATTCAAGACTTACATCCAGACTTAGATAAGCCCATTTACTACTTGGAACAGCAAAAAAGTATAAACGAACCTGCTTTTATAGGGGAGGCCATACAACAGACCTTTATAGGGCTTAGCCTGGCCAATGAAGCGGTTAAGCAGCCCTTTCCGCTTTCTGAGCTGGTAATAGGACTAGAATGTGGCGGCTCAGACGGATTCTCAGGTATATCTGCTAACCCTGCTGTAGGTAAGGTGTCAGACTTATTGGTAGCCCTGGGAGGATCTAGCATACTGTCAGAGTTTCCAGAATTAAGTGGGGTAGAGCAGGACATTATTAACAGAAGTACCGCAAAAAGGGTAAGTGAAAAGTTTCTTCAGCTGATGCGCTCCTATGAGCGTGCTGCCAAAGCGGTAGGTTCAGGCTTCGAAGCTAATCCTTCTCCAGGAAATATTAAAGATGGCCTAATCACAGATGCCATGAAGTCTGCTGGTGCCGCTCGTAAAGGAGGCACTTCTCCCGTAGTGGATGTACTGGATTATACAGAGATTCTCCAGAATAAAGGACTTAATCTTTTATGTACTCCTGGGAATGATGTAGAGTCTACCACAGGATTAGCTGCTGCTGGTGCCCATATCATTTTGTTCACTACCGGTCTGGGTACACCCACGGGGAATCCCGTAGCGCCCACCCTCAAAATAGCTACCAATACGGCCCTCACTAGCAGGATGGGAGACATCATAGACTATAATGCTGGCCAAATCATTGATGGAGAAAAAGGCCTGGATGAGGTAGGCAGAGAAATGTTAGATCTGGTGATAGCAGTAGCCAATGGTCAATATGTTCCGCATGCGGTAAGACTGGGCCAGCATGATTTTATCCCCTGGAAAAGAGGGGTGTCCCTCTAGTAATATCGCAATATGAACACACCTATGTTATCAAAAGACCTGCAGCCTTCCGCTTCCTGGAATACGCATCCGGTCAAAGTCGTACAGTTTGGGACGGGAGCCTTACTAAGGGGGCTGGTGGACTATGCACTGCTAAAAGCAAACCAGAGAGGGGGTTTTTCTGGAAGAGTAGTAGCCGTGGGGTCTACAGGTTCAGGTAGAACCCAATTAATGAAGAAGCAAGACCATCTATTTACTCACAGGATAGAAGGGGTGAAGGAAGGAGAGAT
>JBCCLI010000452.1:0-5150 GCA_039026975.1 Bacteroidota bacterium
GTATCTCCGTAGGAGGCCAGCTCACGGGCTACTTTTTCTACCTGCTGTTGCTGGATTCTTTCTAGCGCCTGTCGGTTTTTATCTTTTTCTCTATCTGCTTCCTGGTAATACCAGCCGGCCGTAATAGCGGTAACCAGGGCTAGTACTGCTACCAGAGAAGCTATTCGGGTTCTTTGACGAGCAGTTCTGGCATTCTTTTGGGCTATTTCGGCTTGCCTTTCGGCCTCTTTTCTGAGTTTTTCTTCCTTTTCCCGCTGGCCTTTTACTCTTTGAAGCTCTTGTTGCCGCTCTTTCTGAATATAGGTTTCACTTTCCTGTATTCTAGTTGCCAGTTCTGGTGGATAAGAAGCATAGGATTCATAAGGGCGTAGGAGGTCCAGATCGGCAGTGGTGAGGTAGCCTTTACGTTCTCGGTAGACACGGTAGATTTCTCTGGCTTTTTCCCGTAGCTGTATTTCTTCTGTGAGGTTTAAGCCTACTACTTTAGCCAGTACATCATGGCTGATTTCATACTGAATTTCATTCCCTGAACGTAAGACCCGCAGGATCCTTCTTTCTGTAAAGACCTCCAGAAGATCCCGTAGAGAGGAGGTCATTTCTACCTCTTTTTGAAGTAAGTCCCTTTGTATATCCTTTTCTCCCATCTGGAGCTTGGTATGTCTTTCAGAGATCATAGAAGCCAGTACCTCCAGGGGGATTTTCTCACCATGAAGAGGGGCCAGCTCAGTGAGCTGTTTCTTTAAGAAGGCATCCAGTACTCGCTGAAGGTTGTCTTCAGGCTGGATGAGCCCTTCATGAAGCACGGCTTTGCCTAGTTCATTGAGCTCACTTCTGGCCCATAGTTCACTCAAAAATACCTGTACGTAGGCCAGCTCTATTTCTTCCCGGTTATCAGGAAGTTTTTCCAGCATTTTTTCTGATAGGGCTTCACTATCCTCACTGATGAAGAAAGACTTGTATGCTTCTGCCTCTAGTATATAGCTGACTACCTTTTGCACAGCTAGGCGGGTCATTTTTTCCAGCCTAAACCTATGATGAAAAATAGTAGGACAGAGCGGTTCAAACTCAGACAGGTGTCCTACAAACTCTTCCCGCATGATCAGAATTACCCTACAGGGAACCCTATACCTGATCAGGGCATTTAAGCGGCTGAAAAAGCCTATTTTCTCTTCTTCTGTACCTGAGATCAGCAGTTCTTCAAACTGATCAAAGAGAAGGTAGACTGGCTGGAATCTTTCTGAATAGAGGTTTTCCACCAGATGCCCCCATTCCAGGGTCTCATCCAGAGGTAAGCCTGTCTGCTCGTCCAGAGAAATACTCTCCTCTAGCTCAGCATTGAGTGCGCTGAATACAGAGGCGATCATATTTTCCCCTTTGCGTATGCTAAGTGCAAACCAGTCAGCATCAGAAAACTGATTTCTCAGCCCACATTCTATGAGGGAGGTCTTCCCTGCCCCTGAAGGGCCATACACCAGCAGATGCTTGACACCAGAAAGGGCGTTATAGAGGTTTTCGGTCTCTTCTTCTCTCCCAAAAAAGATGGCAGCATCTTTTTGCTCATAGGAGTCCAGAAATTTGAAAGGAGATGTTTGCCTGTTCATGCGCTCTTCCTGTTAAATGGGTCAAACACATTTTCAAGCTGTTCAAAGAGGTCATTGAGCCTGGGCTTGCTTAGGTTCTCATTTCTGACCTTCAGGACCTTATTAGATAGGTTCCGGACTTTTTCTTCCGTATTCAGCTCGTTTTTATAGAGGGCATACTCAAACTGCCGACTCTGAGGATTGGCCCCCTGGTAATAGTAAATTTCAGGAGTTTGGGTTTCCTTCTCTTCAAATACACTTAGGTCTATGAGCATGGGGGAAAGAGAAAGATAATTGGTTTCATCTCCCAGTTTTTGTAAGCAGTCTCTGACGCTGGTCCCCTTAAATAGCAGCACACTCTGGTTATAGGTATAGACATTCTCTATGGAAATGGTGGTATAATCTTCCATCCCAAAGGAGGGATCCCAGTTATACATGCCATGTAACTCCCCATATAGGTGTACGAAGTTTCTGGCTGTACCCATGCGGTAGCTTAACGCTATGTCTTTTATGCTCACTAGCCTGTACTTAGCCAGAAAAACCAGCTCTCTCAGCCAGAAGACAAGCGCCGTCCGAAATTCATGTAGAAGGCCGCCTAACTCTTCCTTACCTATTTTATGCGCTAGTAGCTTTCTTCTATTTTCTTCCATAAAGAGGGCCGCAGCGTATACGTCTGATTGGGTATCTATAAGCTTATCCAAGAGGCCCTGCATTTCAGGCATAAAGGGGTGTTCTTCCTGATGATTACTACTAATCAATAATCCTAGATAATCAAAGGCCAACTCTCGAGTAGCCAGACTATCATCCGCTTCCCTGTTTTTGAGGATCTGTATATAGTCTTCTACGGCGGAAGCCTCCTTTCCCTGGCTTTTTAGTTGTTGGGCTATTTGGATATAGCAGAGATAGCGGAGAGAACTTTGCCATGCTTCTGTCATGTAGGAAAGGGCCTTCAGGCTTGTAGTCTTTCCTTCAGGTGTCAGCATTTTTCGTAGAAACTCCTCTATCAGCCAGCCATAATGCTCTATGATCTGAGGGGGCTTATTCCCTACGGGAATCTCAGAAGCTACTAGGGTGTTTTTGAGGCTCACATACCACTTACTGTTATCCTCTAGCAGGTTACCAGCTAAGGTGCCAGGAAGAGATTTGTCTTTTCTGGCTTGCTCTATAAAGAAGGAAAAATTTTCCGGCGTGATCTGGTCAATATTTAGCAGCTTCCCGGCATTTAGGAACACCTGCTCTTTCATTTCTCTCAAGAGTTTCTTCAGCTCCTCTACTTGCTTACTGATCTCTTGTACCTCCCCATTGACTTCTATGCTGATGTGGCTATCAGTAACATCCTGAATAATGATGTTCTGATGCCCATCTATATGATGCTGATCGCTCATAAGGATTTAGGGTTGACTATAAAAGAAAATCGAATAATTCCCTGAAAAGATTAATACTTCTCTGAGGAAGTTGACTTTCTCTTATATCAAATTATTTAATCTGAGCGATTAAATCCAGTAAGGGATAAAGAAATGGTAGTTGTTTCATAGGGCTGGGTAAAAAATATTTCTAGCCTTACTGTAGAAGAAGGAGAGCTATTCTATCCTAAAACCGGCCGATTCTATTCCGCATAGCGCATCATCACGCATATACTGGACTAGCCCTATCCGGGTAGTGGTAGGAGGGAGGGTAAGCTGGACCTCGTATGCTACTCGGTAGGTACCTCCCTGATAAGGGACGGACCATACCCCCATTTCATCCATAAAAACTTGCTGTAGCATGGTATCTGCCAGCAGGATATTTTCCTCCTTTACTAGCACTTTTAGGTACAGGTTGCGGTAGCTGTAGTCATTAGTAAAGAAAATGGTGGGTGTTAGGGAAACGGTTCCCGGACTACTGACAGCATAGTAGAGGGTGTCTACTTTCTCCCAGCATGAACCTACAAAGGTTTCTTGAACGTCCAGGCGCTCCGTACAGGCAGTCAGGCAGCATAGCACAGCCCCTAGTAGGGCTATCCTTCTACTTAGGTCTCCTATTTTTGTTATTACCATTTCTTCTGGAAGAGGGTTTTTGTTGTGGGGAGGATTTTTGGGAGTTCTGGTTTCTACCTCCTCCTGAGGGGTTTCCTCCTTGCTTATTTCGTTGCTGGTTACCCCTCCTGTCAGAGGTATTCCTCCGCTGGTTTTTCGTATTTTTCCGGCCTTTATTTCCCCTTCCTCTTCTGTCGGAAGGCTCTGTTTGTCTGAACTGGCCTACTACGTCAACGAAGTCAAATTCTACTGGGGAGGCCCCAGGTAGATTGGTGGTAGGGGCAGCTACCAGCTTTTCAGGGAGTTCTCCCTTTTTATTCATGGCTATGATCTCCTTCACCTGATCTACCTCTAATGGATACCAACTGGCCTCTCCTTCATAGCTAAACCACATCTTCCGCTTGAAAATATCTGTCTTCTGAAGAAAGGCTCTTCCCATTTGGGTTTCCAGTCTATCTGTTTTGGGAAAGTCACTGAGGGCATCCATATAAGCATCCAGCTCAAAATTTAGGCAGCACTTCAGCCTTCCACATAAGCCTGAAATCTTCATGGGATTCAGGGAGAGATTTTGGTATCTGGCGGCCGAGGTACTCACCGTCTTAAATTCTGTCAGCCAAGTAGAGCAGCATAATTCTCTCCCGCATGATCCTATCCCTCCTACCAGGCCTGCCTCATGCCTAAGCCCTATCTGCTTCATTTCTACCCTGATCCTGAATTGCCTAGCCAGCCTCTTGATGAGTTCCCGGAAATCTACCCGGTGGTCAGCTATATAGTAGAAAATAGCTTTAGTATTATCTCCTTGAAACTCTACATCTGTGAGTTTCATATCCAGCCTCAATTCTTCTATAATTTTTCTGGCTTCAGTCCGTGTCTCACTTTCTCTTTCACGGACTATCTTCAGTAGCTCTATATCACTTTCATTAGCTTTCCTGAAAATGCGCGGAACGTCTTTAATGTCTTTTACATACTTTTTTTTACGCATCTGAAGCTCTGCTACTACCCCTCCAAGGGCTAGGTGCCCTATGTCAAACCCTCTATCACTTTCCACTACTACAGGGTCTCCTAAGAACAGGCGAAGCCCATGACCGTTCCTGTAAAATCCCTTACGGGTATTTTTAAATCTTACTTCATATACATTATTGACTTCTGGCTGGTCAGGAGAACGCATGTTACCCAGCCAGTCAAAGGAGTTTAATTTATTACAGCTAGAAGGTGCACATCCACCATTCCTTCCGCATCCATCCGATGAACATGACCCACTACTACAAGACCCGCATCCCATATTTTTATCCTTAATCTTGTCTCACAAAATTATCCGGCAGAAATGTCTGGCTATCAGCCAGAAGGCTTGTAGGAAGGAAGCAAAAAAGGAAATGTCTGAGGGCCAGTGGCAACACTACACTAGGCGCACATAACGCTATTTACCTGCGAATGATTCAGGATTTACCACTTTAAATGAGGCCAGGGATATTATTCCTGCTCCCAAGGGAGTTACTGACCTTATATATTCAGATACGATCCGTATGCTAATCTTATTCCTGCAAGCTTTCCTGCA
>JBCCLI010000453.1:0-5146 GCA_039026975.1 Bacteroidota bacterium
ACCAAAGCGACTTTGAGTTAGGTCCTACCAGGGATTCAGATTATGTATATGGACCTGCCAGGCCAAGGAGTTTCTTTGTATCAGTAAGGTTGGGGAACCTGTAAATAGTAACCTTAGGCTAGGAAAGATGAGAGTAACAGGACCTTAGCTTCATAAGGGCTTTATTTATTCTATTAATGGTAAAAGAGGACTAACAGAACTATTCTTTATGCATTTTAACGATGTTATAATTTAGGATATTAGATTATTGATTCTCAAATAAATTCTTAAAAGCCTTCCTGCTATTTCTGGCTACTGTAAGTAAGTCCCCATTAGTCATGGTTACTGTATGATCACTATTTCTGTAGGTTTCAACGTAATCCAGATTGATAAGATGGCTTTTGTGAATACGGAAGAATGAGTACTTAAAGAGCTTCTTTTCTATATCCAAAAGAGTCTTAGTAACCAAGAAAGACTTGCTATTATATAGCACTATGTTGGTATTGTTATTATCAGCCACAGCGTACAGAATTTCCTCTACTGAAAGAAATTTCAAGCCATCCCTTGTAGGTAAAGCTATCCTAGAAATGGGTTGTTTTTGATTTTGTAGGTGTTCTAGCATCTTGGCCTTAGCCCTTGCCACAGCAGCTACAAGCTCTCCATCTTTTACAGGCTTAAGCAGATAATCTACTGCACTTGCTCTTACTGCTTGAACCCCAAACTCAGGATAAGCGGTGGTAATAATTACCTCAAATGGAACATGTGTAAGCCGCTGAAGGAGGTCAAAACCCGTCATCTTATCCAGTTTGATATCTAAAAAAACCAAATCTGGCTTCTGAATCTGAATTTCCTCCAATCCCTTCTGGAAAGTATCACAAGAGGAAACAATCTTAACATCTGGGCAAGATCGTTCTATTTTCAAGACTAGGTTTTTAAGTCCCGCTTGCTCATTTTCTACTATGATGCTCCTGATGGGATCTTCAGTATACATGATATCTTTATTGAGATTAAATAATGGGGAGCCAAATTTCCACAAGGGTGCCTTTAGGTTGATTTCTCTCATACAAGTCTGTGATCTCGTACTTCGCTTTTCTGATTTTATCTAGTATTTGGAAACGTTCATCTGTAATCGTAAGTCCATAAGACCCTTCCTTTTTTATTAAAGACTCTTCTTCCATATTCATGGAAGCCTGCCGCCCAATCCCATTATCTTCGACTGTACAATAAAGGACGACCTCTCCTTGCTTATCTACTATTTTAGAAAAACCCACACTCACCTTTCCTCCTTCTTCTTTTTTCTGTATTCCATGCCAGATAGCGTTTTCTATAAAAGGTTGGATTAATAAGGTGGGAATAGTAATGATACTAGGGACTAACCCTGGAGATACTATGAACTCATAATCTAGCTTATCTCCTATCCTAAGCTGTTCCAGAGACATATAGTTCTTGAGATAGTCTATCTCTTGAGCTAGGTTTATGCTCTCATTATTTGTGCTGTAGAGAATTCCCCTACACAAGCGCGAGAATTCAATTAGGTACTCAGAAGCCTCTTTAGGCTTATTCTCATTAATTAACAGTTCTATGGCATTCAGGCAATTTGAAATAAAATGTGGATCTACTTGGGCACGCAAGGCCTCTAAGCGAGAACGTAACTGTAGCTTCAAATGACGGATACGGATACGCTGGTAGAAAATAAGGACTAGAGCCGTAAGGATAGCTAGAATTATGCCTGCTCCAGTGAGGAATAGGTTTTGCTTACGTGCGTTTTCTTTTTGCTGTAACGCTAAGCGGAAATTCCTAAATTCTGCTTCTGATCCTTGCAAAGAAAGCTTCTCATCTTCCGAAATTTTCTTTAATCCTGATAATGTATTGTTCAATACATTATCATCACTTTTGACTTTTTCCACTAAAGTGAGATATCCATCTAATCCAAATTCAAGGCAAGGTTTATTCTGTTGATTAGTCCCCTCTTCAATAGAGTTTACATAGTAATAAATTGCAGAATCTTTTTCTAGCAAGTTGAGGGAACCATTCTTCTCCCACATGGTGTACTTCCAATGGAAGGCTTCCCCAATTCTGTAAAGTGATAAGCAGGACTCATTGGAGAAATTATGAATAGCCTGTTTATGAAATAGAATTGCACTGTCTAGATCTCCTAACAATTGACTCCTGTAAAATCTGTAGATATAATAATTACCTTTGGCCTTTAAACAGTTAGCTATACGATCTTCTTCCCCAAGTTGAAAGAACTGCTCTGATGCTTTTTCTACATATAGCAGTGCAGAATCAATCATCATAATTGCCATTTCATCGGCTATTAGCTCAACATCACTTTTACTTTCGTAGCATACTGATACATTATAGTAACACCTAGCCACTCCATCTGCATTTTTTACCTCTTTGAATACTTCTTCTGCTCTATGAAATAAAGAAATTGCAGAATCCAGGTCTTCATTCATAAAAGCCAGACCTTTTGTATAAAGCAAATCACCAGTACATGCTAATGAATCTCCAACCTTTTCAATATAAGGTATCTTCTCAGAAGATAATCTGATGTATTGGTTAGCAGAATCACGGTATAAGTTTCCAAGGGAGAGAAAACAACCGGAGATCAAGTCTAAAGATTGGAATTGGAGTTTATAATCACCTAAAACGCTTCCTAGTTGCTCTGCCTTCCTAGCGTCAGCTAAAGCTGAAAATACTTGAGGCTTCGATTTATAGATTTTTAAGGTTAGATCAGCACTTTTTAAGTAAAATTTAATTCGATCTTCTTTACTTAAATAAGAAAAATCAGGTGATAGAAGCACAGAATCAACCAGTTCTTTTGCTAAGTATTTATCTGAGTATGAAACACTATCTATAGCCTCAAGTATTAGGTAAGGTTTATCTCCGGTTTCACTTCCGAATACTTTCGCAAAAATCAAAAAAACGAATACCAGTACCTTGAATCCTCTCCTCATATGTTGATCTATATCAATCAGGGAAGTGCATAATTGACTTTGAAAAAATAAGCTTCCTAGTGTAGGAGTAGGTTTATCCTCCCATTGTAGCCAATGGCTGCTAGAGCAGCTGAACCATTTTGGCCTTGAGCCCAACATGTTAATGGCGGGAAATAAGGGATGCTTAAATAATCAAATTGAATCATGCACTTCCTCAATGAACTATTCTCGTCTTACACCATAAAACTCCCTACATATTTAAGAGTTCCTGGATTATTTCCTTATCCTTGGAAGAAACTGTTGCCAATTGACCTTGAATCAAATCTGTGAGTATTTTTTCTTCACTTGGTCCACCATCAGGTCTGACAATTGGATCCGTTTTCTTCTTCTTTGGTGGATCTGTAGCTTGAAGGCCTCTAGTTAACACTTTTGACTCTTTCAAACTTAATAGCTTGAAAACAGCCTTTTTCAATTCAATATTCGTGAAATCAAGACCTTCTAGTTCTCCCCTAAGTTTCTCGATAGATGTACTCATGCTTTACAAGTTAATGTTATATAGGAATATACAAATAAATGAATCAAACGAATAACAGAAGTGTATTCATTTACAAAGTATATCGTAAAAGCATGAGAAACATTAAGAGTGAGTGAGGAGTAGTCTTTAAAAGTGAATGGTATAAACCATGTAGGGACCGTCCTAAGCATGGTTCCATCATCTACCTAGGATCAGTTGGATCTATGCCCTGTTGGAGGATGATCAGGATCTTCACCTTCTCCCCCAATAAAGCACCTATCCCAATCACTAGCTACTATATCTTCTAGGTACTCTTCCGCCAGGTCATAGGCCCTTGGCAAATGCTTAAGAGGTAGAAAGTCCATAAAGTACCTCTACCCTAATAACAGTGTTATGATTTATACCAGATGGAAAACCCAGGTACCTTTCCCTCTTCCCCTACTCTACTTTCTAAATAACCCATCCCATGAAATACAGCCTCCTCTCCTTCCTATGCCTTCTTTTCCTGACTACATGTACCCCACCAGCAGATAAGCCCCTAAACATCATCATCATTTTTACAGATGACCAAGGGTATGGAGATGTAGGCAGTTATGGAGCTAGTGGATATACTACCCCTCACCTGGATAAATTAGCGAGAGAAGGCATGCGCTTCACCCATCACTATGCTGCACAGGCAGTATGTAGCGCTTCCAGAGCTGCCTTGCTGACGGGTTGCTACCCAAATAGAATCGGGATTTCCGGTGCCCTCTTCCCCTATCATAAAGTCGGTATCAATCCTGAAGAGACTACTATGGCTGAAATGCTGAAGGCGAAAGGCTACGCGACCGCCATCTTTGGGAAATGGCACTTAGGGCATCATGAAAAATTCCTCCCCCTTCAGCATGGATTCGATGAGTATGTGGGTATCCCCTACTCCAATGATATGTGGCCTATTATGCCAGGAGGAGAACCTGCAAAAGAAGGGCACCGGAAGGCCAAATACCCTCCCCTGCCCCTAATAGAAGGAAATGAAGTAGTAGACACCATTAGCACCTTTGAAGGGCAGGATAAGCTTAGTACCCTTTACACAGAAAAAGCGGTAGACTTCATCAGACGCAAAAAGGAGAATCCCTTTTTTCTGTACCTCCCCCACACCATGCCGCATGTTCCGCTAGGCGTTTCTGCTAAGTTTAGAGGAAAAAGTGCGCAAGGGATGTACGGAGATGTGATGATGGAACTGGATTGGTCAGTAGGAGAAATCATGAAAACCCTGGAGGAAGAAGGGCTTGCAGAGCATACCCTTATTATATTTACTACTGATAATGGCCCATGGCTGAGCTATGGTAACCATGCAGGTTCTTCCGGAGGATTGCGTGCGGGAAAAGGTACCAGCTGGGAAGGGGGACAAAGAGTCCCCTTTATCGTGAAATGGCCAGGTGTTACACCAACAGGAACTGTCTGCAGTAAGCTAAGCGCTACCATAGACCTATTACCTACGTTAGCCGAGGTGGTAGGAGCTGACTTACCAGATAAACCTATAGATGGGGTAAGCTTAGTGGAACTATGGAAAGGTAATCAGGAAGCTGAACCCAGAAAGGATTTCTTCTATTACTATGGCAAAAATAACCTGGAAGCTGTCCGCAAGGGGAACTGGAAGCTGGTCTTTCCACATGAATTTGCTTCCTATCAAGCACTTCCTGAAAATGATGGCTTTGGAGGTCCAAGAATAAGG
>JBCCLI010000454.1:0-5120 GCA_039026975.1 Bacteroidota bacterium
CTTACCTGTATTTGCTTTTGCGACTAAGTAAGCAGTCACAAAGTCAGAATCAACATTGGTAATTCTATCATTAACATTTCTGACTAATTCAGTTCCATCATCTGTAAAGCGATTAGAGCTTCTGGTTTCAATAAAGTTTTGGTTGAAGTCTGTAATGGAATAAGATACATTGACGGATATGCCGTCTGTCAACTGCCTACTTCCACTAATGGTTAAGAGGGTGCTGGTATTTTGGCGATTATCAAAAAGCTCAGCGGAGTTAAAGCTGATAGGCAGCGCAAATAAATCACCTTGTAGTACGGGCATTCCTCTGTCTACCCCGGCAATATCATTTGACTGTGAATTCACCAGATCTATATTGATTCTGGTTTTATCATCAGGCAGGTAAGAGATTGAAGGCGCAACCAGAAGATTCTTATTGTGAATAAAATCTCTATATGATTCTGCATCTTCCCATGCCACATTAAACCTATACAGAAGGGTTTTCTTCTCATTAAGAGGACCAGTTAAATCTGCCGTTGCCCTTTGGGTATTAAAGCTACCTGCTGTGAAGGAAGCGCTTGCGCGGTTGGTAGTCAATGGTTTTTTAGTAACAGCATTAATGACACCTCCTGGGGAACTGTTTCCAAATAATGCTGCGGCTGGTCCTTTAATTACCTCCACCCTTTCATAATGACTGGTTACAGAGGGATTAGCAAAATCAGGTGTTAATACCACTCTATTTCCATTCACATAATCCTGGCGTACATTAAAGCCTCTTGAGGTAAATGTTTCTGGCCTGAAAAGGTTGATGCCAGCCACATTATCAGAAATCTCACTAATTCTGAAAATTTGCTGATCACTAAGGATCTCTTTGTTCAATACGGCGATGGACTGCGGTATATCCTTGATACGAGCACCTGTTTTCGTACCAGCATAGGTGATCTCAGGCAAATATTCTGTGGGGATACGCCCAACAATCTCTACGTCCTGAAGGGTATAGGGAGATTCTATCAATTCAATATCAAGAGCTAATGCCTGACCCTCTGCCAAGGTGATTTCTTGTTTGTAGTTCTCAAATCCTAAAAAGGAAACTTCTATGGTATAGGTTCCAGGCTTAATATTATCAATTTGGTAGGTACCATCTGCATCAGATATATCACCTTTTACGGTAGGCCTAAGTAGTACTGAAGCACCTAATATGCCCTGATTTTCTGCATCCTTGACTTTCCCTTTCACACTGGCCCTTTGGCCAAAGGCAAGTATGGAAACAGATGTGAGTATAAGTGTTAAAGCGATTCTTATATTTTTCATTCTCTTGAGGTTAGGGTAGACACTTATGGAAGAAGTGCACTATTATTTAAAAAGGTAAGCTTATGTCCTAGTGGGCTACTTGCATCTGGAAAAAGAATGAAAGTACCGAACTGCCCATCACCACTACTATTGAGTTCTATGGCTGAATCATTACTAATTCTCTCCTCACTTACAGTTGCCCAGATCGGTAAGGGTACAATAGAGGAGGTGGGGAATAGAACCTCAGCATTCTGCTTAAAGTTAAGAGGCCCAAATGTCTGAGGGAGTCCTAAGGAGGTGAAGAGAATATCTAAGGGTAGAATACCAAAATTGAATGCCGTAGCATCAATAAAGAGGACCATATCACTCACATCAGCAAGGTTTATGGCATCTAATCCTGAGAACCCCATAGGTTGAGAATTATTCGTATAAATCTTGGTGGTTACCAGTAACTCGGGAGATGAAACACTACCGGTTAGATAAATGACAGAGTTGGTTAAGGCCCGAAGAGATAATTCTTCAGAAATAGTAGCGCCATTATAATCTATCTCTATGCCTACGTTACCGCTCGCATCTGCAGCTAGGCCCAAATCAATAGCGTGGTAGGTTATATCAGCTTCTAGGGCCGCTATAGGCTGACTCGTTAGCTGAATAGAGGGAACTCTAAGCGTAGCCGGCTGCCCTGCGTCAATGGCATTCACCAGGAGCACTTCTGCTAACTGAGGGTCTACATCTATATTGATAAAGTCTCGTGCCTTTTGATCCCCTCTAGCAATGGTCATGGATACAATGAACCTTCCTGAAGTGCCTTCAGCAACAGTAAAGGAAGGGGTGGCTGTACTAGAACCATCCAGCGCCACACTACTCCCATCTGGTTGGGTAGTAATTTCCCATGAGTATGTAAAACCCAGATTATTAACATCAGATGAAGCGCTTCCATCAAGATTAATAGTAGTACCGCTATCATCAGTGAAGTGGATAATATCCTCACCAGCATCTGGCAGAAGGACCGTAAAGGCTACTTCATCATAGTCTGAACAGCCAACGACTGCGAGTAGAAAAAAGAAACTTAAATATCTTATCATACCTTTTTATTTAGACTAAATAAAGATTAAATCAGGTTGCTAAAGTGCAACGGTTTGTCGTAAAAAAAAAGGCGATAGCTACATTTCTGATCAATGATCCAGGATTGAAATAGCCCCCTAAAAAGGATAGGATAATAGCAGAAAGGGAAAGGGCATATACCTTCAAAAAAGGCCCATTTCCCCTATTTACTGGGTGAATCTAGTATGTTACTGAGGATCGGAATTATGATAGTCCATACAGCCCTTTTCTTGGACTGCTACTCCTTCAGATATCAATCTCACTTAAGATAAAAACTCATCTCCACCATTTACGGGCAGGAATTCCTCACAATCTTTGTACTCAAAGCTAGATAGCTTCCTGGCAAAATCATTCACCAGACGGTGGCGAGGCCCCTGAAGATCAGGGTTGCCTGATTCATATCCTGCATCTCCCTTATACAAAATGGTGGCTACCTTATTTTGTATAATCAGCACAGGCTCCACAAATATGGGTGTTTCTTCCTGGAGCTTCTTTACGGCTTCCTCCACAGACTGGCAATGCCTGATGAGCTGTAAGCTGATGAAGGTAGGCGGCATGAGGCGTAGCTGCCCTGCTTTGAATCGGTCCAAAGCAGTCTGGGGATGTATCCAAAGGTGTTCCTTTATCTCGCTATCATCAACAGACACTATGGCAGCTTCTTCTACTGAACCGAAGAAAAAATAGGTAGCATACCTTCTTGGCTCTACGGCTGGCGTAGTCCAATGTCTGAAAAAGATCAGTTCTTCTGTCTCCAGCTTGAGATTCGTCTCCTCCTGGCTTTCCCTGATGGCAGCTACTTTGGCAGCTTCCATTTCATCGGCTGTAGCTACTATCTCATGTTTTTCTATTTTTCCGCCTGGAAACACCCATACCCCTCCTGCAAAGGCCAAGGCTTTATTTCGTAAAAGTAGGAGCACCTCAAATCCTTGCTTGCCATTTCTGCCTACTAACACAGTAGCAGCGGGTTTAGGAGAAACAGGGTTCTCAGGGAGCATAGAATAAGAAATGAAATGGTTGAACTGATTTTAAACTTAATATAAGCTGACCAGAATTGATAACTCTTCTTAAAGAATTCAGCCTAAGTCATATTCTCAAATATTTCTGCCTATCAATCGTCTATACCAAGACACAACCTAACATCCCGTGCCATGAAAACAGCCAAACGCCTTATCTCCATTCTTTTACTGCTGATAGGCCTTATACACATAGGCGTTTCTTTTACGCTGTTTTCAGCTCTTTCTTCCGAGGCACTCTGGTTTGTATCAGGTGGGTTAGTATTAATTTTTTCTGGCTTCTTCAACCTCTTCCTATGTGCTAATGAGGATACAGATTTAAAAAAGATTTCCTACTTGAGAATAGTCAATCTTATCCTATTTCTATTTTTGGTTTTAATGGTCATTCAGCTTCCTATGATTCCAGGATTCATTGGATTAGGCTGTACCCTATTTCTCCTCTTATTTAACCACGGATCTGACCGACTTTCTCCCTTCTCTTGACCATTTCCTTAGCTAGAAGCCTATTGAGCTAGCTGAAATATCATCACCTCATTTTGCATCTTTTCCCACCTCCATTCGTCCTAAGGTAAACTTCATAGTAGAATACACCATGAAAACCCCATTTTTACTCACGCTGATTATAGTAGGATTATCCCTTCAGCTGATGGGACAAATTTCTTCCATAGCTCCACAGCAAGCAGCTAAGAACCATTATCTGGAATTCTCTCAGCTGAGTTCCGAGCCTACCTTTAAAAGAGCGGAACTAGATGAAATCATATATCCTCCCGAAGAATACCGAAATAGCACTTTACTTTTCGCTCTGGTAAAACCCCATTATCTCAGCAGCGAGCAGGTAGATTTTTTAGTAAAAGCGGTGAATTTTCCTGCCAATAGCTCAGACCAAACCCGGGCCGAGCTGGACTTCCTCCTGGAGTTACAAGCTAAGCGAACACCGGAACAGATAGAGAGGGTAATGAATATTGCCAGAATTGGGTACTGGCCGACTTCAGCTATGCTTTCCTCCCACCCTTCTTATGAAAAAAACTTATCTAATCTCTTCTTTGAAGTGAGGGAGGTGATGGGAGAGAATCATACCCCTGAGCAGTTTCCAGCTACTACCAAGCTGCTACAGGGCGCTATGAATGATATGCGCCTGATGGAATTTACAGTAAAGTATCATCTCTTGCGCGCTAGGCCTTATCAGCTGGAACCCAAGATGGAGCCTCTGCGAGAAATTGGCTCTCCCTCCTTTGCTAGTGGACACACCCTATGGGCCTATACTCAAGCCTATATATTAGCAGAGCTGATACCTGATAAAAGAAAAGCCTTCCTGGATCTGGCCTACGAGATTGGCTTCTCACGTGAAGTTATGGGGGTCCACTACCCCAGCGATGAAGAGGTAGCCAGGCAAATTTCCCACAGGATGGTGTGGTTAATGTGGCACACGGATACTTTCCAGAAAGATTTTACTCAGGCGGTGGCGGAGTGGAGGTGAGGATATTGATAGGATACTTTACCCCATTTTTCAGGAAGCCGTAGCCGAGGTGAGTGGACTCTTTTTTGTCAGGCCTTAAAAATGATTGTAGCCATACTAAGGGATAAAAAATGTGGTAGTGCTACATTTTTCTTGCTGTAAGCCATTTCCTTGCATCAAAGATTGTCGGTTCAGATCATGATCTGAACCTAACAGCTCATCCTAAGACAAGGATAATTAAATACTTCATTTCATGGATAATAACCAGAAAATTA
>JBCCLI010000455.1:0-5113 GCA_039026975.1 Bacteroidota bacterium
ATAATTCTTTACGACTTCGCGTCTTGGCGTCTTGGCGTGAGAATAAATTCAGCAATAAGTCGCAAAGAGAAAAGGACAGAATATGCTACTAAGAGAACATACATTCAAGGATAAGGTGGTGTTGGTAACCGGCGGGAGGTCTGGTATAGGCTATCAAATAGCCAGGGACTTCCTTCAGCTAGGGGCCAAGGTGATGATCTGCTCCCGCAAGGAGGAGAAACTAGCTAAAGCAGCGGAGGAACTTTCAGCCTTCGGGGAGGTGGCTTACCAGGCATGCGACATTCGGCAAACAGAACAGATTCAGGAGGTAGCGGGGAAAGTCAAAGAGATCTTTGGAAAACTGGATATCCTCATTAATAATGCCGGAGGTCAGTTTCCAGCTCTGTCTGAGTACATCAATGACAAAGGGTGGAGTGCCGTGATCAACAATAACCTGAATGGTACTTTTTTCATGACCCGGGAAATGGCCAATGCCTTTTTCATTCCCCAAAAGGGTGGAATAATTGTGAACATCATTGCGGATATCCTGAGAGGATTTCCTGGTATGGCACATACAGGTGCTGCTCGCGCGGGTGTGGAAAACCTGACAAAGACCCTCTCCCAGGAGTGGAGCCAGTTTAACATCAGAATAAATGCCATAGCTCCAGGAATCATTGATTCCAGTGGACTGGATACCTATCCGGCTCCTATTCAAGCTATGTTTGATGAAGCTAGAAAAGCCATTCCCCTGCACAGATTTGGGACGGTGGAAGATGTATCAAATGCTGCCCTCTTCCTGGCGAGTGATATGGCCTCCTACATCACAGGTATTTCCCTGTACGTAGACGGTGCCCAGCACCTGAATTATGATAAAATGGCGCTCCCTAATGTCCTCAGGTCATTTATGGGAGGCAGTGAATAATCTTATGCTGCATAGACACAATGATTAGGTTTGATTATTTAAGCGTCCCTTGTTCCCCACCATTAAAATGGTGGGCTCAAAGTCAAAAATGGACCGGCTGCTTCAGCTACCGAACGCTTCAAAGGGCGGATAAATCCACCCCTACAGTGGGTCGCTTATTTTATCAAAGTCAATCATTATGTCTCTAAGAAATCAAATTGTACAGACACAAGGTTTTGTGTCTCTACCTAATAATTAATTACAAACAGACACATAATCATGTGTCTCTACTAAAACAACTAATAAAATGAACCCCTATTATTTTACAGAAGAACACAAGCTGTTTAGAGACAGCCTACGCTCTTTCCTCCATAAGGAAGTAGTTCCACATATAGATCAGTGGGAAGAGGATCACAGAATTCCCAGAGATATCTGGAAGAAGATGGGAGAAATGGGCTTTTTGGGCCTTTCTTTTCCAGAAGAATATGGCGGTGCCAACCTGGACTTTTTCTATGATGTCATTTTTAGTGAAGAAGTGTCTAGAGTACATTCAGGCGGATTTGCCATTGTGCAGAATGTGGTGCAGTATATGTCAGCTCCCTACATTCTCAAGCATGGGACTGAGCATCTTAAGAAGAAATACCTTCCAGGAATCATCTCAGGAGAAACTATCAGTTCAGTAGGGATCTCTGAGCCTACAGCAGGCTCTGATGCTGCCAATATTAAGACAACAGCCATGCTGGAAGGAGATCATTACATCGTAAATGGTTCTAAAACGTTTATCACTAATGCTGTCTATGGTGATATCATGGTTACCGTAGTAAAGACTGATCCTGATGCCGGACCTGCCGGGGTAAGTTTATTGTTGATGGAACTGGATGCAGAAGGAGTAAGCAGAACTAAACTGAAGAAGCTGGGATGGCATGCTTCAGATACGGCAGAACTGGCCTTTGATAATGTAAAAGTTCCTAAAGAAAACCTGATAGGAGAAGAAGGTAGAGGTTTCTACTATTTGATGGGAGGCCTGCAACTCGAAAGACTGGTAGGAGCTGTTATGGGATACGCCGCCTGTGAAGCAGCCATGGAGTACACCCTGAAGTACATGGCTGAGCGTCATGCCTTCGGCAGACCCATCAATAAGTTCCAGGTCCTCCGCCATAGAATGGCAGATCTGGCCACAGAAATTGAGGCCTGTAAGCAGTTTGTATTGTACTGTTCCAAGCTGAATGATGACGGGAAATATGCCGTAAAAGAATGCTCTATGGCTAAACTGCTGGCATCAGAACTATCTGACAAAGTGATGTATCAGTGTTTACAGTCCTTTGGAGGGTATGGGTTTATGGAAGAGTACAAGATCGCCAGAATGTTCCGGGATAGCCGGGTAGGCACTATTGGTGGGGGGTCCTCTGAGATCATGCGTGAGATCATAGCCAAAATGGTCATAGATGATGTTTCCTACCAAGAAGCAGGTGCTAGTCCGGCAGTAGCTTCAAATGGATACAGTAATGGCCATAGCAATGGAAATGGAAAGATGAAAGCCTTATTGGCGACAGTGCAAGAGAAAGCTGCCAAGGCAGATTCTCTAGGGAATTCTCTCAAATTCAACTTTGGAGATAATCAGCTGTATATAGATGGTACTGAGGGTGCTAATGTGGTCAGCACAGATGATAAAGAAGCAGACTGCCTGGTAGAAGTCAGTTATGACGACTTTATTTCCCTAACTAAGGGAGAATTAAATCCTATGTCTGCCGTTATGACTGGCAAAGTCAAAATCAAAGGGAATATGGGCGTAGCCATGAAGCTGCAGTCCCTATTTGGATAGAGATATTTACACCACGAATACAAGAAATCTATACTTGTATTCGTGGTACACTTGTAACTCTATCTAATCTTCTTCAATTATGAGATCATTTGGAACTTATCTTTTGAAGTTGTTTGCCTCAACGATTTTCCTATCGATTTTTCTCACCCTTGTTCTACTTGTTACTAGAGAATGGTTTTTAGATTACTGTTTAGAGATCATTACTAACTTTAGAGGAACCTCCCATTTTGAAGGAGAAACAGAGACCGCAGAATTTCTTTACATTATCAAATTCATAGTATATCCAGCCGTGCTGGGAGCCAGCTTTATTGTTTCTCTTATCCTGGTAAAAAGTCCTCCTGCTAACAAGAAAAAGCGCTCAGCAATACGTTCTTGACGTACTATCCTTTGTTGAAGTCATTTATTTATTCTCCTACTACTTACTGGCCTTTACAAAAATCCATCTATTCAGGAGTAAGCATCTGATCCTATTTTCCCCTATCTGTAAGCGTGCTTTCACCTACTTTTACTACAATTAGGAATTAAGTCTAGAATTTACGTATTTACTTTTCCTACAATTAGGAATTAAGTATGAAAGAGTATCCTTTAGGAGAATTTGAGGAAATCGTCTTACTCACTGTGGGCATCCTGCATGGAAATGCTTATGGAGTAGCCATAAAGATAGAAATAGAGGAGCGACTCAACAGAAAAGTAAGTGTGGGGGCCTTACAGACTGCACTTAGAAGAATGGAAAAAAAAGGCTACCTCAGCTCTAAAAAGGGAGAATCCTCTCCAGATAGAATGGGCCGTCCCAAGCTATATTTTAGCTTAACAGCCGTAGGGCATAAAGCCCTAAGCCATGCCAGAGATACTCGCAACACACTCTGGGATGCTATCCCACATACCTCCCTCAACCTTAAGCTCGACTGATGAAGTCTACCGATTTACCCACCTTTCCACTTAAGCTGTTTAAGTGGTTTTGTAGGCCTGAATATCACGATGACATTGAAGGAGACCTCCTGGAGTTATACGCCAAAAGACTCAAAACAGTAAGTAGGAAGAAGGCTGGCTGGGCACTATTACTGGATGTGCTACTGCTGTTTCGGCCTGGAATTATCAGACCCCTTCAAATTGACATACCCTTTATCCCTATCTCCATGTATAAAAATTATCTGAAAGTAGCCTGGAGAAATCTCATGGCCCAAAAACTCTATGCCTTTATCAATGTAGGCGGCTTATCGTTAGGACTGGCTGCCTTCCTGGTGATCATTCTTTATGTCCAGCACGAAACTTCTTATGACAGGTTTTTACCTGATTCCGAAAACATCTATAGGGTCTACCAACGTCAAGAAGGGAATGAGTTTCTGGGAAGTGATTTTTTTTCCGTAACGCCTGCACACCTAGCGGTAGCTATGAAAGAAGAACTACCCGAGGTGGAAGCAGCCACCACATTTAATGAAAGAAGAGCCTTGATAGGGTATGATGGAGACTTCTATTGGGAAGAAGGAATAGTAGCAAACGAGTCATTTTTCAAGGTATTTCCCTTTAAGAGAATAGCGGGAGATCTGGATAAAGCATTAGCAAGACCTAACACCATAGTTCTTTCCAGGAGCCTGGCCCTAAAGCTATTCTATAACCTGGATATCATCGGAGAGCAACTTACGCTAAATGAAAAGAATACCTTTACCGTTACGGCGGTAGTAGCTGACCCTCCTGTAAATTCTTCTCTCACATTCTCTTACATCAGCGCGCTAACATCTGGTGAGCAATACTCCCGAGAGGTAAAAGAGCAGAACTGGCAAAATAACGGCTACCAGACCTTCTTTAGAATTTATGATAAGGCCGGACCTGAGCAAATTGAGGCTAAGCTTGCTGAGTTATACGCTAAGTATAAAGAGCTTGATGATTATCCTTTCAAGGATACCTATTTCATCCAGCCTCTTCATGAGCTCCACTTAGAGACTAAAGCCAATTTTGATGTCGGTAAAAAGGGGAATCCCACCTACGTTCGTCTATTCTCCTGGATTGCCATCATAGTTTTGATCCTGGCTTGTATCAACTATGTAAACCTGGCCATAGCACGCTCTATCAAGCGCACCCGTGAGGTGGGACTCCGGAAGGTGATCGGGGCGAAACGGAGTCAGTTAATGGGACAGTTTTTGGGAGAATCCATCCTGATCACCTCTCTCTCCTTACTCTTTGCCCTTATCATTGCCTACCTCGCACTTCCCGTTTTTGGAGAAATTGTAGGTGCTCCCTTATCGCTGGAACTATTCGTAAATCCATGGTTAATTCCAGGTCTTATTGGCTTGCTCTTACTGGTGGGGATTACCTCAGGTCTTTATCCAGCAGTTCTTTTATCCGCTTTTCTCCCCTCTAACATCTTTAAATCTGAGGGTCTTCAAAAGATAGCAGGTTTCCAGGTCCAAAAG
>JBCCLI010000456.1:0-5069 GCA_039026975.1 Bacteroidota bacterium
GCAGTATAGAGCGTTTGTAAAAGCTACAGGATACAAAACGCAAGCGGAAAAATTTGGAGATTCAGGCATATTTGATGTAGAGGCCAGGAAATGGATACTTGCTAAAGGAGCTAACTGGCAATATCCCTTGGGAGAAAATAACCCCAAAGCAGCTGATGACCATCCCGTTACTCAGGTATCTTTTGAAGATGCACAAGCCTACTGCACCTGGGCTGGAAAGAGACTACCCACAGAAGCCGAATGGGAGCACGCAGCCCGTAATGGCACGAACACCCGAACCCAGTATAGCTGGGGGTCTGACATAAAAGAAAATGGATCTATAAAAGCTAACCACTGGCAAGGTGTGTTTCCCGCTGTCAACACAGTAGAAGATGGGTACTTGTACACCTCTCCTGTAGGAGAATTTAACACTACCAAACTGGGCCTTCAGGATATGAGTGGAAATGTATGGGAGTGGTGTCAAGACTGGTATTTACCCTATGGAAGTGATCAAGCCTCCTTCACCCCAAATGCGCAAAGTGAAAAAGTCATGCGAGGAGGCTCTTTCATGTGCCACCCCAGCTACTGTCATGGATACCGCGTATCTGGCAGATCGGGTACTACGCCAGAAACCGGACTTTTTCATTTAGGATTCAGAGCTGTTCAGGATATTGAAATCTAATTTTACTGTATAGACACCATATTTTGTGCCTATACAGGAATTTCTGTGCACACAAATGACCAAATTCAACAGGTAATTCTCTCATAACCCTCCCTTCATTCACGAATTCAAGTAACTGAACAATTCAGCTTAGCTGAATTATCAGAATGACATGGATTTTATGGTGCTATGTCTTATCTTTTTCATGAAAATATCAGATACTTCTAAAGGGGTATTCTCATACATGATACACGCAAAATTTATATGATCAGTCCCTCTATGTTAACCGAAAAAGACCTTGTACAGATTCAATCTTTTGGTGCACCCATTGAAACCATACAACAACAGTTAACTAATTTTCAAAATGGCTTTCCTTTTATGGGAGTAGCTAAGGCTGCTACTATCGGAGATGGCATACTTAAGCTGAGTGAAGAACAGATCGCTACCTACGTTACAAAATTTGATGAAGAGAGTAAATCTAAAACTATCCTTAAGTTCGTGCCTGCCTCTGGAGCTGCCAGTAGAATGTTCAAGGCTCTGTTTGCCTTTATGAATAGCTATGATGGAAGCGAGGAAGCTAAGGCCAAGTTGGAATCAGAGAAAGGCACTAAAAGTATTCATGCTTTCTTCGAAAGAATAAGAGATTTTGCCTTTGCAGCAGATCTGGAAGCTACCTTAACAGGTACGCTAGAAGAAGGAATAGAAAAAGGCCAGCTAGCTGAAATAATGGCTCATCTCCTGACGGATAAGGGACTAGGATATGGCCAGCTTCCTAAAGGACTGCTCCAGTTCCACAAATATAGAGATACTACCCGCACACCTTTTGAAGAGCACCTGGTAGAGGGAGCTCACTATGCAAGAGATGGTGAGGGAAATGTCCACCTTCATTTTACTGTTTCACCAGAGCACTTCCCTAAGTTTAAGGAGCATCTGGATGAGGTAAAAGCCAAGTATGAAGAGGAATTTGGCGTTACCTACCATATTTCATTTTCCGAACAGAAAAAATCTACGGATACCATTGCCGTAGAAATGAATAATGAACCTTTTAGGCTGGAAGATGGAAGTATTCTATTTCGTCCAGGAGGCCATGGTGCCCTCTTAGAAAACCTGAATGAAATAGAAGCTGATGTGATGTTCATTAAAAATATCGATAATGTAGTGCCAGACCATCTGAAAGCCGAAACCTATACCTATAAAAAAGCCCTGGCAGGTGTACTGCTGGATTTTCAAGAGAGAATATTCTCTTTCCTGAAAGAAGCTGAAGGACAGGCTACTCCAGATGAGGAGTGGATTAAGCATGTCAGTCAGTTCCTGACCAATGAAGTAGGATTTGTCCTTCCTTCAGATTATGCAGGTATGGGAGTAGAAGAAAAAACTGCCTACTTGCTCTCCAAGCTCAACCGTCCCGTACGTGTATGTGGCATGGTGAAGAATGAAGGAGAGCCAGGAGGAGGCCCCTTCTGGGCAGAAAATGCGGATGGTTCTATCTCCCTGCAAATAGTGGAGAGTGCACAGATAGATAAGGATGATGAAGAGAAACAGGCTATCGTTCAGACAGCTACCCACTTTAATCCTGTAGACTTGATTTGTGCACCCAGGGACTATCAAGGCAAGACCTTTAATCTTATGGAATTCAGAGATCCCCAAACAGGATTTATTGCCTATAAATCTAAGGATGGGAGAGACCTAAAAGCCCAGGAACTTCCAGGTCTTTGGAATGGGGCCATGGCTGACTGGAATACTATTTTTGTAGAGGTACCTATCATCACCTTCAATCCGGTGAAAACAGCCTTTGATCTGCTGAGAGAAGAACATCAGGGAAAATAGACAGAATAGCAGTTCTATAGAAAGCTGGTTGCTCTCATAGAGTAGCCAGCTTTTATACTTTTCCAATGAATCAACTACATACATCCCCATATGAATTTCTTTCTCCTGAACATAAAACAGCAGATCTCCAGTCCATGTATCTTTCTCCAAATGTATGTCATTTCGAGTACCTTGCTGGCGTTTAGGGAATCATTGTTGTCTAACTCACTCTGCCAAAAAATTACGCGTGTAGAAAGAGCAGCAAGAGGTAGATCAGAATTAATTGGGTAGCCTAAATGATAGACTATTTGTACTAAAAGATGCTATTCTAACTGAAAAACAAGGCTAATTGACCGTTCAAACAGGTAATAGACCTGTAAAATACTATTAACCATATATTCAGTTAATGTTTAACCAATTATGCTGCTCTTAGCTTATTAGCTCATGACAGCCATGTAGCCCCCCATTACTACTTACCCACCCATTACTGGTAGACAAAAGTTAACGCTAAGCCACATATTTAAATGATACTTAGTTCACCGTTTGTTGACCGTGATCTGGCAGAAAGGCAGATCCCACGCGATACCCTTGAAATCGCGCAAGGACAGATAGAGGCCCTACATAATGGAGGCTCTTACCTGGAAATTGTCAGGTCAGCTACTGTTAAAGATGGGATTGTGCGGCTAACAGAAGAACAGGCTACTTACTACCAACAACTCTTTGAAGCACTACGGGCTAAGAAATCCATTCTAAAGTTTATCCCTGCCTCAGGTATAGGTAGTAGAATGTTTAGTGAACTATATTCTTACCTTAATGAACTCCAAACACCCCCAGCCCTTACTCATACTGAAAGTAACCATAGGAACGGCAGCCAGCGTGTGTCCTCTTTTCTGGAGAATATCCATGAATTTGCTTTTGCTCCTAACTTGGAGCAGTCTTTAGGGGAACCTCTTTCACAAGCTATCAGAAAGGGAAGAATAAGAGACATCCTGGAACACCTTCTCACTGAGAGAGGTCTTAACTACGGCCAACTTCCCAAAGGGCTTCTCCCTTTCCATGAGTACCAGGGGGTAAGTAGGACTCCCTTTGAAGAACATTTGATTGAGGCCGCTCAGTACGCTACTGATGCTGATGGAAAAGTACACCTCACTTTCACAGTTTCTCCCACTCAACTTGAGAAATTCCAATCACTATTAGCCAAGGTAAAAGATACTTATGAGAAGAGCTTTGGAGTAAGCTACCAAATACAATTCTCCCCTCAAAAAGAATCCACCTACCGAATGATGGTAAGCATGGACCATGAAATCATTAGAGATGAAGAAGGGAAAGTAGCTTTACAAGCAGGAGGGCATGGTTCCTTACTTGAGAATCTGAATGAAGTAGAAGCAGATATCATCTTCATTAAGAATATAGATAATGTGATCCCTGATCCACTAAAACAAGCAAACTATACCTATAAAAAAGTCCTGGCAGGCATTTTACTAGAGTTGCAGGAAAGGACTTTTGATTTACTGAGAGAAGCAGAAAAACATATTTACCCAGAAGCATCATGGATAGAACATACTACTCATCTCCTAGAGCAAGAGCTAGGATTTAGGCCTCCAGATGACTTTCACGCGCTAGCACCAGAAGAAAAAACTACTTACCTCATCCGTAAACTCAACAGACCCATACGGGTGTGTGGTATGGTAAAAGACCATGGAGAACCAGGAGGCTCCCCCTACTGGGCCTTACAATCTGATGGAAGCACATCGCTCCAAATTGTGGAGCACGAACAAGTTGACTGGAAGGATGAGAAACAAAACCTAATTTGTCAGGCCTCTACCCACTTTAATCCCGTGGATATCGTTTGTGGAACAAATGATTTTCGCGGGAATTCCTTCAACCTCCTCAACTTCAGAGATGTGCAGGCTGGATTCATCAGCCAGAAATCTATCAACGGGAAAGAGGTCAAGTCCTACGAATTACCTGGGCTGTGGAATGGAGGCATGGCCGACTGGAACACCCTCTTCGTGGAAGTCCCTCGTATCACCTTCCATCCTGTTAAAACCATATTTGATTTACTGAATCAGAAAGAATACCATTCCTAGCAACTTCTTATCCTGAGGTGTAGGTAATCACTTCTGACGCTATTGTGGAATTGATGCGTAAGTTCATCCGAAATAGCTTGCAGCCCCCCAGCTGAATATTGATCCGGGAAGAAGGAAAAAGGTATGGCTACTTAGCTGTTTACAAAATGTATGTCTTGATAGATATCTTCCAGTGAGAATTTCAGCTTTAGGCTATTTAGAGAGACCATATATTCTTCATATCTTCTATAAATCCATGCTTCACCTTGTAGGTCTCTGGAGAAAACCTCAACCGAATATTCTTCCTGAGAAATAAGCACATATTCTTTTAAAGAATCGATCTTCTGATAATCCTGGAACTTAATTCCTCTATCTCTTTTTTCAGTGGATGCGGATAACACCTCAATGATAAGGATAGGATTTAGCACAATATCTTTGTGGGTATCTGAAACTTGAACATCACCACATATCACCATCAAGTCTGGATAGTAAAACGCCTCATCCTGAATATTTTTAACCTGAAGCTTTACATCATTCATCAACACTTCACACCC
>JBCCLI010000457.1:0-5056 GCA_039026975.1 Bacteroidota bacterium
ACTCCTACATACATAGGAAAGCAGTATACTCGGATTATCATCCATTCATGAGCCAGCAAATACCCGACCTCTTTAAAAACTTTTCCTTTAAAAAAGTCATGTGGCCTGTCATCATAGGCTTGGTAGTAACCATTGCTATCATGTTTTATAATGACCTCACAGGTGAAGGAGAATTGAGAAAGGGGCTTGCAGAAATTAAATGGGAGAAAATCAGTATGGGCTGGATATTCATGGGCTTTCTGATGATGGTCCTACGCGATTTTGCCTACATATGGCGAATACGCATCCTCACTCATAATGGCCTCAGCTGGAGAAAGGCTTTTGACTTAATCATGTTATGGGAATTCTCTTCTGCCCTTTCTCCTTCTATTGTGGGGGGGTCAGCAGTAGCTATTTTCCTGATGAATAAAGAAAATATCTCCATAGGAAGAGGAACAGCCATCATATTCCTGACCATCTTACTAGATGAGATTTTCTATCTCTTAATTCTGCCTACTGTCCTACTCTTTTTTGGCTATGATACCATCTTTAAACCAGTACCTACAGCTATCACCATTCCCTTCTGGACAGCTTATGTGGGGATATTTATCTATACGGTATTCCTCATCATGGCGCTAATAGTCTATCCTAAGGGGATACATAACAGTTTAAAAAAGCTTTTTCATACCCGCTTTTTCAAAAGATGGCAAGAGGGAGGATACAAGATGGCTGATGATTTATTAGAGGCCTCCTATGAAATCCGCTCGAATAATATCTGGTTTTGGCTGAAAGCGGCAGCCAGTACCCTTTTGGCCTGGGCGCCCCGCTACTTAGTCCTAAACTGTGTGATAGCCGCCTTTGCTGTTACTTCATTAGGGTTAGGTGAACACATCATTGCCTTTGCCAGGCAGGCCATTATGTTCATTATGATGTTAGTGTCTCCTACCCCGGGTAGCTCTGGCGTAGCAGAGTATATGTTTACCCTTTTACTGAGTGATTTTACCCCTAAGGGCCTAAGCATAGCCCTGGCAGCAGTGTGGCGCTTGATTTCTTACTACCCTTACTTACTCATTGGTGCCATCCTGGTTCCCCGCTGGATCAATAGAGTATATGGAGGTAAACAGAAAATGGAAGCTGCGGAAAAGGCATCTGAGCAGGATGATCAGGCAGCAGATGAATCAGAGGTATTATCTCCTTCTAATCAGGAGGCTTAACGCTAACTTATTTTCAGTCAAATTCGTTTCTAAAACATAGGGGAATCCCTTATCTTCCTTTAAACCTACAATTTTTCAAGCATTGGCGAATCAACCAGTATATCCCGTTTCTGATCTCACCTTTAACAAGAATGAAGATGCTAATAAAGAGCTCATTTGGCGGTTGTCTCAACGATTGAAAAAAGTATATGAAGGAGGGGGAGCTACATCCACCGAAAGACACCATAAAAAGGGTAAAATGACTGCCCGTGAAAGAATACACTACCTACTGGATAGCAAAGACACATTTTTAGAAATTGGCGCATTAGCCGCTGAAGGGATGTATCAGGAGTATGGAGGAGCCCCATCTGCAGGAGTAATTACTGGCATAGGGAGAATAGCTGGTAGGCTATGCATGATAGTAGCTAATGATGCTACTGTAAAGGCAGGAGCCTGGTTTCCCATGACAGGTAAGAAGAACCTAAGGGCTCAAGAGATAGCCATGGAAAATCATTTACCTATCATCTATCTGGTGGATAGTGCGGGTGTTTTTCTCCCCTTACAAGATGAGATCTTCCCTGATAAAGAACATTTCGGAAGAATTTTTAGAAATAACGCCATTATCAGTAGCAAAGGTATCCCTCAAATAGCTGCTATCATGGGTCCCTGCGTGGCAGGAGGTGCTTACCTCCCCATTATGAGTGATGAGACCCTAATAGTGGAAGGTACTGGCTCTGTATTCCTGGCCGGCCCCTACCTGGTCAAGTCAGCCATAGGGGAAGAGGTAGACAAAGAAACGCTGGGGGGAGCCTCCACCCACAGTGAAATCTCTGGGGTAACGGACTATAAAATGCCAGATGATAAAAGCTGTTTAGATAAGATCAGGTCATTAGTAGACAAGCTGGGTAATTTCCCTAAGGTAAATTTCAATCGGGTAATACCTAAAGACCCTAAATTCAAAGCAGAAGAAATTCTGGGGATTCTCCCGGATGAAAGGAGTAAGCCTTACAATATTCTTGAAATAGTAGAAAGGATAGTAGATGAAGGAAGCTTAGACCAGTATAAGGAGCTGTATGGGCAGAGCATAGTTACCGCCTATGCAAGAGTAGATGGTTGGTCTGTAGGCATAGTGGCTAACCAACGGAAAGTGATCAAGAGTGCCAAGGGAGAAATGCAGTTTGGAGGCGTTATTTATTCTGATGCAGCTGATAAGGCGGCCAGATTTATCATGAACTGCAATCAGAAGAGAGTTCCCCTAATCTTCTTGCAAGATGTTACGGGGTTTATGGTAGGCTCCAGGTCAGAACAGGGAGGCATCATTAAAGATGGTGCCAAGATGGTGAATGCCATGTCTAATTCTGTGGTACCTAAATTCACTTTCATCCTGGGAAACTCTTACGGAGCGGGGAATTATGCTATGTGTGGGAAGGCGTATGATCCTCGCTTGATATTTGCGTGGCCTTCAGCCCAAATAGCTGTGATGGGTGGAAAACAGGCTGCTAATACCCTTCTACAGATCCAGGTAGCTGCTAGCAAGAAAAAAGGAGAACCCCTTTCTGAAGAAGATACCCAAGCTCTTCTTTCCAGTATCCAAGAGAGATATGATGAACAAACCTCCCCTTACTATGCCGCTAGTAGGCTATGGGTAGACGGAATTATTAACCCGCTAGACACCAGGAAGATCATCTCTACAGGTATTGAAATGGCTGACCACCAGGGAGAACTTCCCACCTTTAATCCAGGGGTGATACAAACCTAATTCTTAACTGAAATAGGCCCTTTCATTACAACTTGAAGCCACACATTAGCGTATTTTACTTATGCCATCCGATCCAGGGAAAATTATGAAAGATACCGAGTTTCGCGCCCTTGTGAGTCTACTCGATGATGATGATCCAAGCGTAGAGTCCCACGTTTCCGGGAAATTACTGGCTATGGGAGAATCTATCATTCCAAGGCTAGAGGCTATATGGGAGGAAAGTCCGGGAGAATTAGTTCAAGAAAAAATAGAAGATATCATCCATACCATTCAGAGTAGAAAAACCCTTTTGGAACTAAAAGAATGGTTTTTGGAAGAGGAGCCGAGTTTACTACAGGGATGGATACTAGTAACCAAATTCCAATATCCAGAGCTTGATACGGTACAGATCAAGCAAAATATCAGCAGACTGGTTCATAAGACCTGGCTGGAGCTGAAAACAGGCATGAATATTCCTGAGCGCCTCATTGTCCTGAATAGGATGCTGTTCTCCAAGGAGAAGTTCCGAGCGAATAAAAAAGACCTCCTAAATAAGAATAACTACTTTCTAAATAACTTTCTGGAAACCCACAAAGGTGCCCCTATTTCCCTCTGTTTGCTGTATTTAATTATAGCTGAAGAGCTGGAAATCTCTCTAAAAGGAATCCTTTTACCGGGATATTTCGTCCTGAAGTATAAAGATAAGTTCAATGAATTTTTCATTGATGTGTTTAATAGGGGGACTTTCTTCGTGAAGGATGACCTAAAGAGATTCCTTAAGGAAATGAATGAGGAGGATAATCCCCAATACTATCAGTCTAATACTCATCAAGAGATTTTGAAGGGGCTGATGAAATTCATTTTGAAGGCTTTTAAACAGGCTGGGGAGGAAGAAAAAGCATTAGAATGGGAAAATCTGTTAAAAAGTATTCGTTAATTTAACTAAAGAAGCAGCTAACAGCTTCTATCAATTAGAAAAGTGTGTATGCAAGCCGTCATCATAGAAGACGAGAAAAATAGCCAGGAATTACTAAAAGAACTCGTAGAACAGTATTGTGCCCCTTTAAAAGTAGCAGCTATTGCTGGAGGGGTTAAGGAAGGCCTAGCAGCTATTAAAACCCATCAACCAGATATTCTCTTCCTGGATATAGAACTCCCAGACGGAGATGGTTTCCAAGTATTAGAGCAGCAGGATGATATCAGCTTTGATGTCATTTTCACCACTGCCTATGATCAGTATGCCATGAAAGCCTTCAAGTTTTCAGCCGCTGACTATCTCCTTAAGCCCGTGGATATAGAAGAATTACAAGCTGCGGTTAAGCGTATTGTAGATAAGAGATCTTCTTCAGATGATGGGATAGACACAGATAAGCTTAAGGCCCTCATCAATAATATTCGGCATCAGGACAAGTCTTACAAAAAAATTGTGCTGCCTACCTCTAATGGATTTACCGTAGTAGATCCCAAGGACATCATCAGATGTGAGTCTGACAGAAATTATACCTATATCTTTCTGAATGATAAAAGGAGAATCTTAGTCTCTCGTACCATTAAGGAGTATGAAGAGATGCTCAGAGATTTTAACTTCTTTCGTATCCACCAGTCCCATCTTATCAACCTTGATTACCTTAAAAACTACATCAGAGGAAGAGGGGGATATGTAGAGCTCTCTGATGGGAGTACCCTGGACGTTTCTGCCAGGCGTAAATCAGAATTTCTGAAGAGAATGAGCTATGATAGTTAGAGGCTAGATAAATTTTCATGTATTATTCTCCAGAACCTAGTCCTAAAATCATCCTCATTTTACTGTATTGCAGAACCCTATTCATTTGTCTTGACTAGATGGACCAAAGATCAAGTACCAAAAGATCAAGCTCTTCCCACAAGCCTTCCACCTTCCTGAGCTAAGGGGATGCCTCCTAACTCACTTACTTGACTTTCATTCAATGAGTCTCATCCCAAACTTTCTTGGAGCTCTATGAGCAGCTTTCTAAAGATGGGTTCGTTTATAGTAACGGCAGGTAGCTTTTTTAGATTTGAAGCGTAGATATCGGCCAGCTTGTGTCTGTCCGGCCTTTTAATGAGGTAGGCTGCTGTGATTCCCTTAAGGCATCTATGAAACTGGTTATGAAAGAATAAAGAAGGA
>JBCCLI010000458.1:0-5044 GCA_039026975.1 Bacteroidota bacterium
AGGTAAAGCTGCGCCACTTCATCATCCAGGAAGTCATACTCAAACACAGTAGTAGGACTGATAGATTCAAAGGTCTCCTGTAACTGGGTTAAATTATTGCGTAGATCTTTTGACTCTAGCTTGACGAGTAAATACTGTAGCCACTCATAATTTCTATTGTGAAAACCGTAGTTGCCTATTTCTTGACGTAGGGAGGTGAAGTGGAAGTCTTCACATACCCCCACAATGATGCTACCTCCCAGATTGGCTTCCACGCGTTGGCCTAGTGCCTCTTCTGGCGTCCATCCAAGGAAGTCAATAGCTGAAACATTTAACACCAGCTCTGTAAGGCTATCCCCTTCCAGAAATTCACCCATAGGACGGCCCGCAATCATTTTCAGGTCAAGCACCTCAAAGATTTCTGCATCAGCCCTGCAAGTAGCTAAGTCTGCGCTGGCCTCGCCTTCAGCGTATGTATGAGAAAGCGACCTGCCACTGGTAGAATGTCCAGGATAGGACTGGGAAAGAGATACTTCCCTAACAGAGCTGAGGCTTCTAAACTCTTTTTCTATGGTCTCTATATTACTCCTGGGTCTTACCCCCATGACTCTCACGGCTACTACCTGTTCTGGAGAATAGCCTAATTGCTTCTCCTGAATATAGGTGAGCTGTTGATAGAGGATGATGGTACATACGATGAGTAGGCAGGAAATCCCAAACTGGAAGATGACTAGCCCTTTTCTGACGGTACTAGCGCCACTCTTGGGGGTCATTTTCTGCCGTAATGCCTGAAGAGGCTTGAAAGAAGACAGATAGAGGGCAGGATAGGAACCTGCTAGTAGGGTAATGACTAGCCACACCCCTACTAAGCCTAAGGTAAAGGTGGGGGTAAATAGGCTACTGAAGCTTAATTCCTTTAGGATCATCTGGTTAAAGAAAGGAATCCCCAAGTATAGGATACCCATACTAAGAAGAATCCCCAAAAAGGAGAAAATGGCAGTTTCCACGTAGAATTGGAAGGCTAGCTGGCTGGCCGTGGCTCCCATGGTTTTACTGATCCCTACTTCTCTGGCTCTTTGCTGAGACTTAGCTGTGCTAAGATTCATGTAGTTAACACAGGCTATCAGCACTAGTACTAAGGCCAGACTGATTAAAATCCAAATTTGTTTAATATCTCCATAGACTACCTCCCTATCCATTATTTCAGGCGAATAGAGATGAATATCCAGGAGTGGCTTTAACTGAAAGGAGAAGAATATCTCCTCATCTGGAAATTCCTCCTCTACCAAGCCTTGGATTTTACTTCTAAGGGCGGGGAGACTGTTTAAGTCCTGTAAGAGAAAGAAGGTATAAAAGCTGGCATTTCCCCAGCTTAATCTGTCAGGCTTACCTAGTGGATTAGTTTCAAAAGAGGCTATCATCTCCATAGGTAAATGGGTCTGTACAGGCAAGTCTTTAAATATGCCAGTAACCTCCAAGTCATATCTGTTATCTACCTTGAGAATTTTTCCCATAGCCTCTTCTTCCCCAAAGTATTTTTTCGCATTTGACTCACTAAGAATGACAGTATTGATTCTGCTTAGGGCATTTTGGGGATTACCAGAGACCATGTCCATGGTGAAAACCTCAAATAAAGAAGGATCAGCCCAGTAGAGGTGTTCTTCTATAAAATTTTCATTATTGACCGTAATAGAGGCAGATTCTCCATAATTATGGGGAAGAATTCTCAGTGCTTCTTGTATTTCCGGTAGGCGCTCTTGTAGGAAAGGAGCCGCCTTATTAGGGGCAGAACCTATGGCTATCGTATTTCCATCAGAGGTAAAAGAAACGCTCAATCTTGCAATCCTATCCGCTTTTTGATGGAAACTCTCATATGAGGTCTCAAACTGTACATAGAGTAGAACAGCAAAAGCAGCTGCTAGTCCCACTGATAGCCCTATAAGGTTAATAAGGGTAAAGGAGATATTCTGGCTGATATGCCTAAGGGCCAGCTTGAGGGAAGTCAAAAGCATAGTGTTACATTTTAGGAGTTACCCAAGAGACCTAAGGTTTAAGCTGAGCGTTGCAACCTTAAGATGGCTAACTTACTGATTCTAAACAAAAAGTCGTTGGCTGTAAGGAACTATTTCTTCAGTCTCCACATACCCTTTTAGCAGCCGGAGGTACATAGCCCAGCAGTAAGAAGACCTCCGGAAATGTTCATTCGCATCTTTCCAGCCGGTATGGAAGAATTCCACTACTGTTCCCTTTTCTCCTTTCTCTATCAATTGGAAGCCTACTTCTGTACCTGTCCAGTCCCCATCTGCCTCTGTCATCTCCCAGCTAATAGCAGCATCCTGCGCTAGCTTAGTGACCTTCCCTAACCAGTAATAGCCCGGACCAAAATCAAATTCATATATGCCATTAGGACCATGTGGGATCTTGCAGGCTTTAGGCCACCAGGCGTTTAGTCCTTTAACGGTGCTGATAGCTTCAAATATCTTATCAGGAGAAGCTTCAATACAGAAATGGTGTAGAATATCTGGCATGTGTGAGATGATTAGAGAAGACTTGGAAAACTGGCTTTCAAAAAGTAATCAGCTTACTTTTCTCATCAACCATATGGTTGTTTGTCGAAGAAATAAAGCTGTTAAGAGAAATTATCTGTCCCATTTTCCTAAAATACAGTAACCATCGGTATTTTTTGAAGTATCCCTTCCTACACACTGAAACTATGATCTGGAACTACCTGAAAATCGCTATCCGTAACAGCCAAAATAATAAGCTGTTTACCTTTATCAATATTTTTAGCTTGACCCTGGGGATTACTGCCTGTATGGTCATCTACCTTTTCATCCATGATGAGCGTAGCTTCGATGCGTTTCATGACCAGAAGGATCAAATCTACCGCCTAAATGAGATCCAAAGCTTTACAGGTACTAACACCCAGCATGTGGCACTCTCCATGCCTGGAATGGGGCCTAATCTCATCAAGGACTATCCCGAAATAGAATCCTTCACACGCTACTGGACCAGAGGGAAAAACCTGTTTGAACATGCAGATACTAAAATTACGGTAGAGTCTACCATCATGGTTGACAGTACCTTTCTAGCCATTTTTGATTATCCATTAATGGAGGGAGAACGAGCAGGGATACTAGATGAGCCTAATACCATGGTGCTCACCCAGGAGACCGCCAAAAAGCTTTTTGGAGATGAGCCTGCCTTGGGAGAAAGCATCAGGATAGATGAGGACCTATTTAAAATTACCGGTGTGCTGGAAGATGTACCGGAGAATTCCCACCTGCAGTTTGATGCCCTGATTTCCATGACTACTGTCACCAGGGAGAATCCTGAATTCAATAATCGTTTTGGCTCTAACTTCATGGTTACCTACCTGGTCTTCAATCCTAATACAGATGTGAAGGCATTGGAAGCTAAAATGCCTGACTTTATGCTGAAGATGATGCCGCCGGATGAGGGGGATACAGATGATATAAATGACTATTATGTATTGTACTTCCAGCCCTTAGAGGAGGTCCACCTGGGAGCTACCCACGTAGAGCATGATTACCAGAACTACAGGAAGTTTAATGGAGCTTATCTGGATATTTTTGCCTTAGTAGGAATCTTTATTTTGCTCATAGCTAGTGTGAATTTCATGAACTTGATCACGGCCAGGGCTTCACATCGTTGGAAGGAAGTAGGAGTAAGAAAAGCCATAGGCGCCCGAAAAGGGCAGCTATTTTCACAGTTCACCGTCGAGTCTATGTTGTTGGGCTTCCTGGCATTTGTATTTGCTGTTTTGTTGGGCTTGGCCGTAACGCCCCTATTGAATACCCTCATAGGGAGGGAGCTGAGCTTTACATACTTCTTTGAGCATCCCATTTTTCTCCTGTTAGCCTTTGGGGTGAGTGTAGGGCTAGGGTTTTTAGGAGGCTTGTACCCTTCCCTCTACCTTGCTTCCTTTGATACGGTGAGAGTGCTGAAAGGGGGAGAGGTCAAAACCAATAAGTCTCTCTTTAGAAGTTCCTTAGTAGTCCTTCAGTTTGGGCTGGCCATAGCCATGGTAGTCAGTACCTTACTTGTAGTCCAGCAGCTAGGCTTTATTAAGGAGAAAGACATAGGATTTGAGAAAGATCATATGGTTCTGGTGGAATTAAATGATGATGCCAATGAAGCCTATGAAACCCTGAAAACAGAACTGAAAAATAGTAGCCACGTTCTGGGGGTAACGGCTTCCGGTCAGCGCCTGGGAAGCAACTTCCATCAGTGGGGATTTAAAATAAAGTCAGATACTGTAAGGCGTATCACCCCTTCCAATGTGCATGTGGACTTTAATTACCTGGATGTGTATAGCATTAAGGTGAAGGAAGGGAGGGGATTCTCCAAAGAATATGCACGTGATGATGGGTTCGCCTTTGTGGTAAATGAGGCTTTTGTAGAGGAGTTTGGAGTGGGGGAGAGCCCTGTGGGCGTAAGAGCAGGCCACTCCTGGCATCATGATGATTCCCTGGGAAGTATCATAGGAGTAGTGGAAGATTTCCATTTCAACTCCCTGCATCACGAGATCAATACGCTAGCCATGGTCGTACATCCTGATTGGGGATTCTCAGAAATGACCATAAAAATTAGCGGCCAAAACGTGTCAGAGGCTTTGGCAGAAATAGAAGAAACCTGGAATACATTAATCCCTCGCTGGCCTTTTGAGTATTCTTTCCTGGATGAGCATTTTGAAGAATTATACCGCTCTGAGCAGCAGATGGAAGCTGTGGTAAGCATGATGGCTATCCTGGCCATATTCATAGCCTGTATGGGCTTGTTTGGGCTGATTGTCTTTACTACCGAGAGAAAAACCAAGGAGATAGGCATACGCAAAATTCTGGGGGCCTCAGCCAGCCAAATCATGGTTCACCTTTCCCGTAATTTTGCCTGGATGATGCTCATCGCTTTCGTGCTGTTCAGCCCCTTTACCTACTTCCTCATTAAGCAGTGGCTGGAAAACTTTGCGTACAGGATTCAGATTAATCCAGTCGTCTTTCTCATAGGAGGGGTGTTGGCTTTCTTGATAGCTATGCTGACCATC
>JBCCLI010000459.1:0-5011 GCA_039026975.1 Bacteroidota bacterium
GGTAACCCCTTGTCCTCTTGGAAAATACAGCAATACTTTCCCCTTACAATAGGTCAATTCATCATCCTGTTGAATAGCCGCTATCTGTAGGAAGCACTTCTCTCCGTAGGCATTCTTCTTTACGGGAGAATCAATTTCTCCCAGTAAAAGTACCTGTTCTCCCTCATAGGGTATGAGTTCTTCCCCTGTAGGCTTGCTATGGCTACGCGCCAGACCGCCCCCAAGAAAGGCTCCACATACCAGGCTTAATATCAGGTAAATGATTTCCCATATGGGAGCGCGCTGGTTCTTTCCATTCCTGATGAATATCCACAGAAAAAGTATGAGGATGAGGGCTGAAAGTATCCAAAGATGAAAAGAGCCCTTCAAAAAAATGATCCCAATGAGCAAAGAGAGACTTACCTTAAAGAAAGGTGATTGGGAAAAAAATCGCATATAACAAGAGCAACTCCTATGCTAACGGGTAAATACCCATTCATTCTCAGTAGAGAAAGAATCATGAAACTGATACCCCATTCCTGTGAAATTTTTCAGGTTCTCAGCATCTGTGATTCTATTTTTTAAGGCAAAGTCAGTCATAGCCCCTCTCGCCTGTTTAGCATATAAAAACTTGGTAATGAACTTACCATTATGCTGATCCTTAAATACAGGTGTGATGGTTCTGAAAGGAGCCTTCTTCACATCTACTGCCTTCACATACTCATTTGAGGCCAGGTTTACGAGTACATTAGCCCCTACCTCCTCCATCTGCTCTACCATAAGTTTCCTGATCCTGTCTCCCCAAAATTCATATAGATTCTTCCCTCTCTCTGTCTTGAACTTAGTCCCCATTTCCAGTCTGTAGGGCTGGATTAGGTCTAGCGGCTTCAGCAATCCATATAATCCTGATAAAATGCGAAGGTGCTTCTGCGCAAAGTCAAAATCTGACTCCTGATACTCCTCCCAGGCAAATCCTAGATATACATCCCCTTTAAAGGAGAATAGCGCCTGTTTTGCATTTTCTGTAGAGAAAGGAAGACGGAAGGTCTGGTATCTCTCAAAGTTCAGTTCTCCTAGTTTCTCACTAATGCCCATAAGTTCACTCAGCTCAGGTGCGCTCATTTTACTCAGCTTGGCTAATAGTAGCTTAGTATCCTCAATCAGGATTGGTTGTGAATGAGAATGAGTAGGAGAATCAGCTTGAAAATCCAGTTTCTTAGCGGGTGATATCACATAAAAACACATAGCACTGCTCATCTATTCAAATATTTATATCAAAATTACACTTTTCCAGCTTTTTCGGTCAAGTGTGTCAGGTATTTAAAAAGGTTTTCGTGTTCTAAGTCGTATGAGAGGGACTGAAGCGTATGGGTACTATCTATTTCCTTAGCCTTAGCTCCCCCTGGCAGGAAGGTGGGCGGTACCCAACCGTATGCTTTAACAGCTTCTGTGTAAAATGCCCTTTTAGTGGGATGATGAGTGGAGGCAAGATGATAGGTATTCCCCCAAAGGTCTGAGTGGATCATAGCTATCAACAGTCCTATCACATCTTCCAGGCTAATCAGGTTGACAGGGGCATCTCCCTTTGCTATTTCTCTCTTTTGCCTAAAAAATCTTCCCGGATGTCTAGCCGGTCCTATTAAGCCACCTAGTCTAAGGACAGACCACGGAAAGGCACTTTCCAGTAATTCATTTTCCACCTCCAGTAAGGCTTTTCCTGAAGCAGTTTCAGGAGATGGGGGAGTATTCTCTGTTACTTTACCATTAAGGTTCCCATAAACGGAGGTAGAACTGATAAAGATTCCCCCTTTGAAATTGTTAGTCGTCAATTTACCTACTAAGCGCCTAATTTTACTAGGGTAGGTATTAGCTTCTATGGGAGAGCTTCTCCCGGGAGGCACATTAACTATGAGCACATCTGTATCCAGAAACGCAACCACATTTCCCTCTACCCCCTCAGGAGTAAGGGTGATAAGGTAGGGATCCACTCCCTTTTCAGCTAACTGGCTGAGCTTTCCTTCATGGGTGGTGGACCCTTTCACGGCCCAGCTTTCCAGCAGTAATTTCTCCGCCAGGGGAGTCCCCAGCCAACCACAACCCATAATGGAAATTACCTTTTCACTCATGTGTACAAGAACCACTATCAGTAATTAATTGTTCCTCTTCCTTCAAACTAAAGGGGAAGTCTCATTTTCACAATCCGATTATTCAAAATAATTACTAGTTTACAAGAAGGATATGTTATCCCCGTGCTAACATTTCCATTACACTGACTTTTCAGGTTACCCCCTTAAGTTAGAACCCATTAACAACCATAAAGCAAACCCCCTAAAACCATATCATGAGTGCTATCTTTGGAGAGATTCTCACCTTCAACCAAGAAAATGGACCCGCTGAAGTAGACTTGCTAGTCCAGGGTGATGAGTTTTATGCTCGCTATGAAACCCTGGATGGATATACTGTTCTCTACGACCCTGCGCGCGGATGTTACTGCTACGCAAAGGTGTTAAATGGTAGATTTTTCTCCTCAGGTATTAGCATTCAAAAGCCTGCCCCTCCTGAACTCCCCAAACATCTAAAGGAAAATGAAGAGATCAGAAATGAAAAATTTGATCTGCGCTTCCAGAGAATGAGGAAAACCACAGATCTTCCCTTTCTGCGAACCATAGGACAGGATCAGGGCTTACTCCCAGGGAGAAAGCTTACCCATGGGCCTGTTAGGGGATTAACTATTCTCGTAGAGTTTGAAGATATAAAGGTAGGCGTAACTAATGCAGACGTATTCGAACTGCTTAATGGGGATGACTACAGGGAGAACGGAAACTTCTCCTCTGTCAAGGAATTCTACTCCATCATGTCCTCGGGCAAGCTGCTATTTACTAATAGGGTGGTAGGTCCTGTCACACTGCCTCGTGAAAGAGCTTACTATATTTCCCGTCCTTTATTTAAGGAAGCTTTAGAAAAGGCTGTTAGTGATTTTGGGATAGACTTCGCTGAGTTTGACTCCAGAAGCGAGCGAATTGTAGATGCAGTAAGTTTCCTGTATGCAGGGAGAACGGAATATGCTGACTGGCTTTGGCCGCATAACTATCAGCTGGATCTCACGCTGAATGGCTATAAAATTGATCAGTACATGATCACCAGCCTGGGACGCTCTAAGGTGGACCTGACCATAGGAACCTTTTGTCATGAGGCTGGCCATTTACTATGCAGATTTCCAGACCTGTATGACTATGGAAACAGAGATGGAGATTTTGAAAGAAGCGCCGGATTAGGAAAATACTGCCTGATGAGTGCAGGAAACCACCTTAATCGTGGGCGTACGCCTGCTCCTTTCTGTGCCTATCTCAGGTATTTGGCGGGCTGGTATGATGAGGAAGTGCTCTTAGACTCTCCCGGGCAGCACGTTATCACACATGGGGAGTATAATAAGATTTTTAAGTACCCAGGAAGAGTGGATAATGAATACTTTCTGGTAGAAAACAGAAGCCAATTAGGCCTGGACCAGTACCTCCCTGATAGCGGTCTTGCAGTTTTCCATTGTGATACCTTAGGCTCCAATGAATGGCAGGGCGGTACTGCCACCAAACACTACCAAGCTGGGCTTCTCCAGGCAGATGGCCACTTAGATCTGGAGAATAATAGGAACCAGGGGGATACGGGTGATCTATTTGACGCGAGAAGTGGAGTAGCGATTTCAGATACCACTCTCCCTCATTCAAGGTTATGGGATGGCTCTGCCTCCGGATTTATTGTGTCAGAAATTTCTGCTCCAGGAGAAGATATGCGCTTTACGGTAGGGGAATTCACTGACAGTAAAAGGCTCACTTTTGAAAAGCAGGCAGATCTCCTTATACCGGATAACTCCGATACAGGTGTTTCCTGTGAAATAGAAGTGGATGTAGACGGAACCATTAGCACCATTGTAGTAGGAGTAGACATAACCCATACCTACATAGGGGACCTGGAAATTAGCCTTACCGCACCAGATGGGAAGACTGCTATCCTGCATGATAACATAGGAGGAGCTAAGGATGATCTAGTTTTACGCCTGGCGTCTGAAAGTAACCCGGAAATGAATGTGTTCCTCGGAAGTAGTATGAGTGGAAGTTGGATACTGAGGGTTAAAGATCTAGCTAGTCAGGATACTGGTAGGATCAATGACTGGAAGTTAGAGTTTGACTTTGAGAATGCAGGAACTAAAATCCAGGAAAGCGCTGCTCCCAGAGTACCCATTCCTGATAATGACCTGAAAGGCGTTACGGACAGCTTACGCATATCCGAGAATGGAATTCTGTCTGACATAAGTGTACGGGTAAAGGCTACCCACACGTACATTGGAGACTTGGTAATAGAACTAAGTGCGCCCAATGGAAACTCTGCTGTCTTACAAAGCAGGCAGGGAAATAGTCAGAAGAATATGGATAAGGAGTTTAACCTCATCAGCACCCCCTCCCTGACCAATCTGTTAGGGACGGAAATCAGCGGAAACTGGCAGCTTACAGTAAAAGATATGGCCAGCATAGATATGGGTACCCTGGATGAGTGGACCTTAATCCTATCTACCTAGGTGTCCTGAGGCGCTAAGCCCTAAAGAGAAGCCACAGATTCACGGATAAAAGAAGGATAGGAATGTAAGCATCTGCTGGTAGGTGTATATGCCTAAGGGGTGAATACTTCTATCAGGGTAGAAGTTCCATTTCCTCCCGCTTTCACGGCGCCTCCTATGGCATAGATCTTTCCGTCAAGGGCTACACCTCCCAGTCCATGTCTGGGCGTTTCCATAGGCGTAGTGGCTTCCCACTTATCTTTCTTGGGATCATAGGTCCAGCATTCAGGATACACACCTCCACCATCATTAAAATATTCTCCTCCAAAGGCGTACAACTTTCCATCCACAGCAGCAGCAGCTAGTCCTCCCTGCCCCTGCGGCATAGGAGCTAAGGTGGCCCACTTGTCTTCTTTGGGGTCATACATTTCCAGGGTTCCTACATTCCCTCCTGTAACAGTTCTTCCCCCCACTACATACCAC
>JBCCLI010000460.1:0-4996 GCA_039026975.1 Bacteroidota bacterium
TCCTAAGCCTAGATGCCATTCCCCTATTACACTTGTATGGTAACCTTTTTCCTTTAACATCTTGGGTAAGGTCATCTGGGATGTATCTATCAGTAAGGAGGCTGTTCCGGGAAGTATCTTGGCTCTTTGGTTACGCCAGGGGTATTGCCCCGTCAGAAGGGCGGACCTACTCCGCGTACAAGTAGCCGCACTCGCATATCCGTTTGTAAAGCATACTCCCTCATTGGTGAGAAAGTCCATATTGGCGTTTCTAATTCAGTTGCGCCATATGTACTCATATCCCCCATATCCTAAACCATTATCAAAAATGATAAGAATATTTGGCAGTTTGTTGTGAGGAGGTTTCTTCTCCTAATTTTCATCAATCTAGCAGGAAACGAAAAGTCAGTAAGAACAATTGGAATAATTTCATACTTAGTAGGGATTGAAGAGTCTTTCTCAAGGGTAAGAATCAATAATCTACCATCCTTAACCCTACTGATAAGATCTCACTTTATTTATAATCGCTAGTGCTTCTTTACAGGTGTTAGCAATCCATCCCCAGTCCCGCTTAGCAATCACTTCCTTTGGGAACAGCTTTGAGCCTATGCCCACACAAGCTGCACCTGCTTCAAACCAGGCTTTTAAGTTTTCTTCTGTTGGAGCCACTCCTCCTGTAGGCATCATCATGCTCCAGGGTTGAGGGCCTTTAACTGCCTTTATAAAGGAAGGACCTCCCAAAGTAGCTCCGGGAAAAACCTTCACGATCTCGGCACCCAAGGATTCTGCCTCTGAAATCTCTGAGACTGTCCCACAACCTGGAGACCACATGATCTTTCTTCGGTTACATACCGGCGCCATCTCTGGGTTCAGAATAGGAGAAAGGATGAAGTTAGCTCCCAACTGTATATATAGAGCCGTTGAGGCAGCATCTACCACAGAACCTACACCTAATATTAATTCTGGCGTCTCTTGCGCTGCCCACTTCACCAATTCTCCAAAAATCTCATGAGCGAAATCGCCACGATTTGTAAACTCAAAAAGCTTTACTCCACCTGCACAGCAAGCCTTTAGCACCTCTTGCATCACTTCCGCATCCGAGTGGTAGAATAAAGGGAGCATGCCTGTGTCCAGTAAGCTTTGGACTACCTGAAGTCTTGTAAATCTAGCCATGATGATAATCTTATCTTGATACTCTTCCTGAGGCGTCGCCAGTCATCAGTTTTTCTACCTCCTCAACTGACACTCTATTATAATCTCCATAAATACTGTGCTTAAGACAGGAAGCAGCCACGGCAAAATTCAGTGCCCTTTGGTCATCTTTCGGGTAGGTAAGCAAGCCATAGATAAGTCCTCCCATAAAAGAGTCTCCTCCGCCTACTCTATCTACTATATGTGTCATCTGATAAGTAGGTGCCTGGAATAATTCTTCTCCATCCCATAAGACACCAGACCAGCTATTGTGGGAAGCGGAGATAGATCCTCTAAGGGTAATAATGATCTTCTTCGCTCTGGGAAACTTAGCCATAAGTTGTTTTCCTACGGACTCGTAAGCTGCTGCATGGACAGAATTTCCCTTAGTAACATCTACTCCTTCAGGATGGATTCCAAACACCTTCTCTGCATCTTCTTCATTCCCTAAAATGACATCACAACCTGCCACCAGATCTTCCATCACCTCATGCGGCTGCTTCCCATACTTCCAGAGTTTCTTTCTGTAATTCAGGTCAGTAGAAACCGTAACGCCCATTTCATTAGCTTTAGCCACTGCTTCCAGACTGGCATCTGCTGCTCCCTGAGAAATGGCCGGAGTAATACCCGTCACATGAAACCAGCTAGCATCTTTAAATACTTCTTCCCAGTTGATCACGCCCGGCTTAATCTCTGAGATCGCAGAATTAGCCCGATCATAAATTACCTTGGAGCCTCTCTGCATGGCGCCTGATTCTAGAAAATAAATGCCTACTCTGTTTCCTCCTCTGATGATATGCTTTGTTCCTACTTTATGAGATCTGAGGTTTGCCAGTGCCATTTCAGCTATATCGTTTTCGGGAAGCCTGGTAACAAACTCTGCATCCAACCCATAGTTTGCAGCGGATACAGCTACATTAGCTTCTCCTCCTCCAAAGGTTGCCGTAAATTGATGAGCTTGAGTAAGTCGGAGGCGAAGCGGAGAGGTCAATCTTAGCATGATCTCTCCAAAGGTTACTACTTTTTTCATAGGCTGTTAGGATAACATTGAGGCGAGTGTATCTATGCCTCCCGACAAATATGAAGTATCTCTTTGGGCATTTTACTGATTCATATGGGATGTAAAGTTTTTGTTCAGTAAACTAGTAATCCATCACCCTTCTCTTGCTTGCAAGACCATGATAAAGCGTAAAAGGGCCTTAGGGAAACTCCCGTCCTACCCTATTCTAATATGAGTTTCAGGGAATGATAATGAACTATTTGGCTTTCCAGGTTTTGGATAGGGTGGCTCTTTTTAAAAGCAGCAACTACTTCTAGCTCCTTTTCATTTTGCTTATGGTACTCATATTTGTTGCGCCATTTTTCCATCTCCTCCAGCTTGTTTCCAGCTCCTAATACAAGCATGTACCTGTAGATACTTTCTTGCCTTTCCGGATCAACTTCCAGGGCTTGAAGGAGTAAATCTTCAGCTTTACCATAGTTCCCCATTAAGTAGTAAATTTGGCCCATATCTGACAGTAGTATCTGATCTTGTGGATAGCTGCTTAAGACTTCTTCCCATAGTTCTAATGCCTCTTCATATCTACCCGTAGAAAAGTATACCTTAGCCAGAAAGTATTGGACCTTCGTATGTTGGGGATCGCTGGCCAGCAGAGAAACCAACATCTCTTCAGCCTTTTCCAGGCTTCCCATCATGATCCAGGTTCTCGCTTGATTCAGCTTAAGTAGTGGATCATCAGGTTGTAAAGAAGAGGCCTTTTGAAAAGCCCTTAATGCCAGCTGGAAGTTTTCTTCAAATAGAGCGGCAATTCCGTAATCATTCCACCTCTTCCAAACAGGAATGTTAGATGAATCTGGACCTACCATTCTACTTGCAGTAGCCACTTCTGTGATAGGCAGTTTAGGTAGTGGAGCTATTTCTCTTTCTCCTACCTCATTTTTTGAAAACGTCAATTCATGGAAAGCCTGGGTAAACTTTCTTTGTAATAGCCTGGCTGATAGTTGGAAGATTTCTTCTTCAGGAGGTACGTTAAACGTATACCTGATAATCCTGCTATTCCCAGAGGGAATACTTCGATTGTATACTGTGGCATGCCATTCATGTACGTTTCTCTTATTTATGAGATTACCGTCCTTATCAAGCAGTATGGCATTGAAAAAATGAGCAGTAGAGTCTACATGTAGCTGATCATCAAGTAATCCCGAAGCAAGTATTAGCTGACCGTTAGCAGAAGCCGCCTTCATCTCTAGCCACCATTCATTAGAGTCATTAGTTCCAGCCGGTAAAGAGTGTCCGGTTTCTTTATTGGCAACTAAGACTTCCACCCTTACCTCGTCTCCCCCCTTCATGACAGGCAATTGAGATTCTGGGTCTATCAATTTTCCATTGATATGAACCCGGAAAATATCAATAGTTGCTATCTTATTTTTCAGGAAAGCTATGACTGCTTCCACTTGCTCTACATGCCCATTAAGAAATGGAATAGCTGTGTTAGCAGATGCGAATCTGTGGTTCCTTACAAAGCCATTGTCATTCCCCTTATCCGTAGAGGGCACCTTGGACATGTGACAACTCACACAGCTTTCTTTCTCTCGCACATAAAAACTTCTTGGATGTTTTTGGGAGAATGAACTGTTATACCATGCATCATATTGATTCTGCCCACGCTTCCATCTATAATCATTGACAGCGGGAGGTACGGATACTTTATGACAGGAGACACAAAATGCCTCTGTGGTAAGATGAGCATCCATGAATCCTGCGGCATGAGGTTCTGGCTTAGTTTGTATGACGGCTGTTCTTATCTGGGCTACCTCTCCCCAGAATGTCCTTCCCATACTTTCGTATCCGGGATCCTGAATCATGTAGTTTCCATTCCCACTGATATCTTTAGCTCCCTTCACAGCGTGGCAACTCAAACAGGTAATTCCTTTTTCTCTTAGGGGATGCGTTTCAATAAGTGCTAGTCCATCCCCCTTAAGTACACCAGCAGTAAGCATGAGCGGATCATGACAGGAGGCACACCACTTAGCCTTGGAGACATTATTTGAGGTGAGAAGGACTTCTATAGATTTTTTGTAATAAGGATTATTGAAGGAAGAGAATTTGTGAACAGACTCACTCCACTGCTTATGGATATCAGGATGACAGCCTGTTTCTCCACAGCTTTGAGAACCATCCAGGGTAGTAGGATGGAAGAAATTCTCCCCCAAAATTTTCACTTCTCCCGGCTGAATAGGGTTGTCTGCTAATTCGGGACCTGTCCGCTCCAGGGGGTAAAAAGCTAATACAAACAGCAGGAATACAAAGGATGACAACATTAGGGCCCACCTGTATACAATTCTCCAGTGAGGAGAACGAGCTATAGCCTTTTTCGTTGGTGGAACAAAAAAGTGGTATACCCTCTTTCTTCTTTTAGCAATATGGATAATAGCGCATCCCAAGCTACCCACTACACAAATAATATGAGCTGCCAGAATAATGGACTTTTGATCTGCAAAATCTTCATCATATAGTAGCCATCCAGTGACAAAGATTCCCAATAAGAAAAGGAAGGTTCCTATTCCTAAGGTTAGGGCAAGGAGATTCTCTTTATGGGGCATTGTCCATATATGTATGGCGAGGAAAATGCCTAAAGGAAGAATGAAAAGAGTTCCGGTAAAAAGGTGAAACAGAAGAGTACCTCTATAGGCTGCCGCCAATAAATTAGTATCCATCAAAAACAAGAGAAGGCTATTCACCAATAAGCAAGTGAATAACCCAAATAGGACATAAGCCCATTTCTGTTGTCGGGATACTAAGGTTCTCTTCATAGTTCCTGCATAA
>JBCCLI010000461.1:0-4986 GCA_039026975.1 Bacteroidota bacterium
ATACAGCACGTTTATGGTCTTCAGCAGGGAAGCCATTAAGCACCTATCAAGGGCATACTGACATGGTAACTGCCGCCTCTTTTTCTCCTGATGGAAAAGCTGTAATCACAGGTTCATTAGATAAAACAGCTCGTCTCTATGATTTGGCTGGCAATCCATTACAGCTCTTAACAGGTCATAGAGGAGGGATTACTTCTGCTACTTTTTCTCCTAATGGGCAGGAAGTACTCACCAGTTCCTGGGACTCTACGGCTATCATCTGGGATGTTACCGGAGAAAAGGTAACTCAACTAACAGGACATAAAGGAGGGATTTTATCTGCCGCTTACTCTCAGGATGGCAAGTTTATTCTTACCGGCTCCTGGGATAAAACAGCGAGACTGTGGTCTCGGGAAGGGAAGCTACTAACCACTTTCAAGGGCCATACCAAGGAAGTCAATTCCGTAAGTTTTTCTCCTGATGGGGGACTCATACTTACCTGCTCTGCCGACCAGACAGCGCGGATTTGGCTTTTTACAGGGAAAGAAATGGAGCGGTTTGAAGGGCACACAGCCGCTCTCCTATCAGCCTGCTTCTCTCGGGATGGAAAGTATGTCTTAACCTCCTCCAGGGATAAAACGGTACGCCAGTGGTCGCTGGCAGGCACAGAACTGGCCAGATTCAAGGGGCACAAGGATGATATCTTTTCCGTCTCCTGGACACAGGATGACCATATCTTATCTGCTTCCCAAGACGGTAGTGTACACACCTGGGCTAATCCGGAAGAATTTATCTACCGTAAACTAAAACGCAAGTCATTTGAGTACAGAATCCTGAAGGAACATCTTAATGAAGGAGAACGGATCAAGTTAAGAGCATATCTTGAGTGAGTAAGCTTAGTCGTAGTAGGAGGCTATAGTAATAGATAACACATCCTTATAGGCTAATGCGTAGCTTTCAAATAGCTTAGCAGCAGTACTTACATATATAAGCTTAGAACCATGTCGAAGTAAATAATCATACCTTTTATCGTTCATATCACCCCTGTTATAAATGACTTCCTCTAAGTGGGTTAGCATTACCTTAGCAAGAGAATCACTTTCAAAACATATTTCCGCGACCCTAAATGATGGGTAATACGCTTTGCCGTCTTTCATGCCTGAAAGCTTAGCTTTACTAACTGCATCAACCTGAAAGATATCTTGCGCGCTAAAGGAAATGATGTCCACCTTATCATTAACAGCATTGCTGATAAATCTTAACGAATCGGATCTCAAGTAAGGAGAAATTTCATATTGATCTTTTCCAAGTACAGATAGAAAGGTCAACAAGACTTTTGAGGGATTCTCACAAGATACAGATAGGGCTGACAGGTAGCGGATAGGATTCTGACTTACAGAATCTATTTGGGCCACTTCCTTTTTTGTTGCGCTATTTTCACCAGGGTCTTTTACGCACGAAAAGAATAAAAGGGAAGGAAGAACAAGGGATATGGCCAACTTGACGTAACTACTCATTATAATATAAAGTGAAGTCTTATAGCTTGAAAGATATTTACCTGCTATTGGAAAGAATAGTATATGTAGGGAATAGAATTCTAGCCAAATTAGCTCCTAGAAGATTTACAGCAAAAAATCCTATTTTTACATTACCTAATATTCAAAAGTAGAGGGAGTACATAGCAGAAAGAATCACCGTAGAGGATGAAATCTGTAATGGGAACCCCACTATCAGAGGGTTAAGAATCACAGTTCAGACCGTTTTGGAGTTCCTGTTAAATGGTACACCCGAAGAAGAAATTCTTCACCAACATCCAGTTCTCGACAAAGTGGATTTAGCGGCGTGTAAGAAATTCGCACTCGAATTAATGGGAAATCATTATACCCTTAAAGGCGCCGCCTAGAGAGATGGCTAAGTTTCTAATTGAGGTAAACCTTCCTAAATATTTTAACCTGTGGCATTCTAAATCATATTTTCACCAATATGATAAATATCCACACCAATAAGATAAAGATATATGGAATTATGCTAGAGAAAATAATCTCACTATCATCACTAAGGACAGTAATTTCTCTAGTGGGATAATTCTCAGTTCTCCTCCACCAAGGGTAATTCACATTAAAGTAGGAAATGTGAACATGAAGGAATTTCACGAAATCATTACCAGTTGTTGGAGTGAAGTTCTAAAACTGAGTCAAACCATAAACTGGTAAATGTCTATTCAGATAAACTGGAACTCATCCAATAATTATTTCTCACAATACATATTCCCGAAACAGCCTTTCCAAGACTTTCTCAGGTTCTGTACACCTGCCCGGATGAACGCGTGAATTCTGAATGATGGTACTACGCATGGCAGTTAACCACCGGAAGCGTTCTGGTTTATCTAGCTTAGCTATTTCTCCTCCTTTAGGATCTCCCTGGCATATTAGGTCCCATACTTCCAGATAGTTCCGTATCTCCTCCATATCAATGTCTGGAAACAGAGCTGTCAATCTGTGCTCGTCCAGATGAACCCGCATATCTAAATACTTAAGCCTCTTACTAAAGAGGATAACGCCCACATTCACATATTCTCCCCGTTCCACCCTGGGCACTAACCTGATTAAGGCATACTCATATATGTGCTTGTCTGGCATGCTCAGCTTCTTTAATGTGTGCATCTATCTGAGCTAGTTTGGTACTCAGAAAATAGGTATAAGCCTCTCTTTTCTCATAAGGGGGTAAGGGATCTCCTTCTTCCTCCAGGAAGTCTTCCGGGATAACCGCCACTATCCCTCTCAGGATTTCCTCATTCAGGCTAGTCTTAATATGTTCTCCTGCCTTCTCCAGTTCAGTAGCTCTTCCTAATAGCACATGATTCCTGATGGCAGGAAAGGTACTAGCAGCTTGTTCCTTCCAGTTTTTCCAGGCATGATGGAAATATAAACTGGCTCCATGATCTATCAGCCAAAGCTCCTTTTTCCAATTGAGCAGGTTGGGATTCCTGTGGGTTCTGTCAATATTATTGATCAGGCTATCTAACAACACCACCTTGGAAGCTTCCATGCTGGTAGCTACGGACACGGCTGGATCAAAGGTGATAGCCCCTGACAGATAATGCAATCCCAGGTTCAAGCCTACAGAGAATTTCAGGAGATCCTGGATTTCTTCATCCGGCTCTGTTTTACTGAAGGTATCATCCAAGTCCATAAATACTAGCTCCGGTACCCTTAGTCCTATGGCTTTGGCCAGCGCTCCTCCTATCAGTTCAGCTATCAAGGCTTTCTTTCCCTGGCCAGCTCCTCTAAATTTGAGCACATACAGAAAGTCATCATCAGCTTCCACTATAGCAGGCAGCGACCCTCCCTCTCGTAAGGGTTCTACATAGCGGACTACTTCCACACGTCTAATGTCAGGTTTTGCCATGCAGTAAAGATAGGAGAATTCATCTTGTATGGAATGATAGAAAGAGAGGGATGTCATTTGTAGAAAGAGGATCCTATTTGATGGGAAGGACAGCGCCCTCAGTCGAATAGGGGAGAAAGAATGCAACTAAAAGCGTATCATCTTCATCTATCTTAGTAGAGTCTTATAATCTATTGTCCGCATGTTCATGAAAAGGAAGCCCTTGCTTACTCTTGCACTACTCATATCCACTTGCTGTCTTGTATTAGGTCAGGAGAGGGCTCATGAACAGGAAGTAGCCTCCATTCTCAAAAAAGCACGTGTACCGGCTATCTCCCTAGCCTATTTTGAAAATGGAAAGATCAGTACCTCTATTGCTTACGGAAAGAAAAGAGCTGATAGAGAGGAACTCGTGGATACTAACACCATTTTTTCAGCTGCCTCTCTTAGTAAACCGGTAGTGGCATTTTTAACTATGCGGATGGTAGAGAAGGGGCTTATCCACCTAGACTCTCCCCTGGTGGAATATGCCCCCTACCCTTCCACTGAACAGGGTGAATGGCATGGGGACGTTACCCCCAGGATGGTGCTAAGCCATACTACGGGTCTTCCTAACTGGAGTAGAGGAGAACGTACCTTTTTGAGAAAGCCAGGATCCAAATTTGGCTATTCTGGGGAGGGGTTCGTCTGGCTCCAACATACACTCACGCATTTTACGGGAAGGAGTCTTCAAGAATTAGCTAAGGAGTATGTGTTTGATCCTCTGGATATGCCCCAAAGCACTTTTGTCTGGAACGCGGACTTAGCAGGGAAACACGCCTACCCACACGACAAATTCCAGGAGGTAAAAAATATGTGGAAACCCTCCCAAGCTAATGCAGCCGCCTCCTTACAAACTACTGCTGAGGAGTATGCCCGCTTCCTCATGGAGCTATGCTCACCAAGCCTGATTTCTTCAGAAACCCTACATATGATGCTAGAAGAACAAATTCTGGTCAAAACCTACCTAGACGGTACAGAAAGAGTCAGTTGGGCATTAGGGTTAGGCATACAGCAAACAGCTATGGGTAGAGAATACTGGCAATGGGGAGATAATGGTACATTCCGAGCTTACTTTACTTTTTCTCCTAAGGAAAAGAGGGGGCTAGTGTACTTCACTAACTCCCAAAACGGCCTGGGGATTACCCGCGATCTGACAGACCTCTACATGGGCACCTCTCAGCCAGGATGGCGCTGGAATGGCTACAGGCCCCTTGGATTCTGGTATAGGCTACAAGAAGTTTTTCACTGACACTTGTATATTACTTCTACCTGCTGCTGTCTTACTGCTTCACTAGCTTGGCAGTAAATATCCCGTGGTCCTTTGTCTCTACTCTTAAGAAGTAAATACCTGCTTCTCCTTGGATCTCTACTGCTATTTCAGATACACCTGAAGTAAGGGCGTCCTGCCTAAGCAGCCTTCCCTGAATATCATACACACTGAGGCTCTCTATGAACATATGACCGGGGTTCTTAAGTACTACTTTTCCCTCAGTAGGGTTAGGGAATATCTCGATTTCACTTTCCAAACTTGGACTTACACTAACGGTACTTCCCGTAACTGTAAACCTAATAGGAATA
>JBCCLI010000462.1:0-4952 GCA_039026975.1 Bacteroidota bacterium
ATACCATTTTACCATTCCTCCTCAGTGGAGAAAGATTGATGATATCTATGTTGAGTTTACCCTAAAAGACGGTACGCTTTCAGGCTACCAAGAACTCAATGGGAACAAACTGGCATTTACTGGCGTCAGAGCTCCTAAGTTAACAAGAGAGAAACCGCCCGTATGGGGTAGCCCCATTAATTTACTCTCTGACAATATGGACCATTGGATCATTCCGGAGAAAAATAAATTTGAAATGGTGGATGGGGTCATGATGAACAAAGAACAAGGAGGTAATCTGGTTACCAATCAGAAATTCGATGATTTTAAGCTTAGTGTAGAATTCAGGTATCCTGAAGGAAGTAATAGTGGCATTTATCTTCGTGGCCGATACGAACTCCAGATTGAAGATTCGAAGAATACTGACGAGGTAAGCATAGGGGGTATTTATGGATTCATCGCACCGACAGTTAATGCAGCAGTGGGGCCTGGTGAATGGCAGACCTATGAAATCACCTTAGTGGGGCGGCATGTAACGGTCGTTCATAATGGAATTGAAATTATTTCGAACCGACCTATCCCGGGCATTACTGGCGGAGCGCTTAATAGCAAGGAAGGGGAGCCTGGTCCCATCATGATTCAGGGAGATCATGGACCTATTGACTTCCGCAAATTTGTCATAACTCCTGCTGTGAACTGATGCTTTTTTAAGAGGGAAGCTTACGAATGTATTCAGTACCTTAATTATGGAGTAGAAGAAATTGCTCTCAGTCCGTAGTCGGGATATTCTACCTTAGGAGGGTGTTAATATCTTTCTTAAGAATTGGGAGTAATTCATTTTCAAACCATTCATTTTTCCTCAGCCATATATTGTTTCTGGGTGAAGGGTGTGGCATGACTAAATACTCAGGATAATAGTCCTTCCAACTTCTTACTGTCGAGGTTAGGTTTCCTTTTCTTCGTTCACCGAGAAAATACTTTTGTGAATACTGTCCTATTAAGATCGTCATCTCTATTTGCTTACACTCTTTAAGGATTTTACGCATCCATTTTTGAGCACAAATAGGGCGAGGGGGTAAATCTCCCGATTTTCCTTTTCCGGGAAAACAAAAGTCCATTGGTACAATTGCTACCTTATCTTTATTATAAAAATCATCCGCTGAAATATCCATCCATTCTCTCAGCCTTTTCCCACTGGCATCATTCCAGGGTATTCCTGACTCTATCGCTTTGATCCCTGGTGCCTGACCTACAATCAAAATTTTAGATTTTGATGAAAAATTGACAAGCGGTTTTGAATTAGGCGGATCACATCCTTTACAAATATCAGAATGGAGGATTTTTCCTAACAATCTTTCAGCTGAATCCATTTTGTTCTGTTAAAAGTCGTTTCTATATGTTTTCACATCCCCCTGTTCTGTTAGAAAGATTTGACAGTCTTCCATAGACTTGAATACCTTATCTGGCTTGTTGATCCATTTGGTGAGAAAAACTAGGATTCGAAGGAGTGGATTAGGAACAATAACCATATACCAACCTATGCCTTTGAGTTTCTTAATCTCTCGCAGATAAAATAGATTCAAAGGATTTGCAAATACAACCTTGGAGGTGTCAATAATGTGGTTCATAGACAGACCAGCCTGATTCTCTGTTATGACCTTCAACTCTTGTAAGAACTGTTGTAAAAGGCGTTTGCTGATAAAGCCTTGTGGGGTAACAATAATGCTAAGGTCCTTCTCACTGCGAAAGACGTTTATTTGACCTCGCTTATTTTTGAATGTTTTCATAAGATCCATACCCATCTTTCTTCTCATACAAAAATGGGGACCGTTCAGCTCCCCATAACCTTTGTGTATTTCATCTTAGTGGTAGGTCGATTTCGATTTTTTCCAATTTTCATCGGCCTTCTTTACTAATCCCTGCTGATCATTTTCTTTCAGTCAAAGTTGCTTTACGTCTAATTCAAAGTCATTGTGATTCAAAAAGTATTTTTCATCTTCAAGGATGAATTTGTTTAGATCTGTTCTGAACGTGGCACCTCTATATTGAGACAGGTATTTTGATGGATTTTTGTCGAAGCTCGCCTTCTGCTCAACACAGGTGAAGTAATTAACTAATTTCTGATAATCAGATTTGTAATCCTTGATTCCTCTATCTCACTCAACTGCTGCCAGCTTCAGTTCTTCTTTGTCGTTTGCTATCTTCTCTTTATCAAGTTGGATTCTGCCTTTGAGCCACTTCATGCCGTTTACATATGCCTTTGCGTCATTGATGGCATCTACTGCCAGCAGGGTATCATTCCGGAAATACCAGAATGAGAAGGATGTATCAGATGATTTTCTACAGATTACCTCAGTATATCCTGTGGAGAGACCTGCGATTTGTAGTTTGATGGAATACTGATCTGACCAAAACCAGGGAATACTATCATACGTGATCTCCTTTCCACAAATGTTAGCTGCAGCTACTTTTGCCTGGTCTACGGCATTTTGGACAGACTCTAACCGCAGATGTGTTTGGTAGCCTTCATGGAAATGATTGGAACAATCTCCAATAGCATAGATATCAGGATCAGAGGTTTTGCCTGTTGAATCTGCTAATACGCCATTCTTTATCTCTAAGCTAGCTTCATTGGCTAGTGAGGTATTGGGAGAAATACCTACGCCCAGAATGCAGATGTCAGAAGTAAAGGTACTTCCATCAGAGCAATATAATGCTACTTTTGAAGGATGGTCCTGAATATGAACCACTTCTTTTTGAGTGAGAATTTGTACCCCATGTGAAGTATGAAGTTGTTGGAAGAAATAAGACATCTCATTACATGTTACTCTAGCTAATACCCTTTCTTCCCTTTCCAATACAGTAACTCTTGCACCCAGCTTTCGAAGGGAAGCCGCTGTTTCCAGACCTATATAGCCGCCCCCGACGATGGCTACTCGTTTGGATTGGGTAGCATGGAGGGCCTCTTTAATCTGCTGGACATCTTCCAACGTTCTTAGCGGAAAGACTTTATTGGAACTATCAATCCCCGGAATAGGGGGAATAATTGGGCTACCTCCTAAGGCTAGTATCAATTTATCATAAGGATAGGTCTTGCCTTCTCTGCTTATCACCACCTTCTGCTTTCTTTGGACAGATAAGATGCTAATCCCCAATTGCAAATCTATATCTGCTTTTTCGTAAGCTGCTTTCGATTTCAGCTGGTATTTCTCATGGGGATGATTCTCACACAAGAAAGATTTCGATAAGGGGGGCCTATGGTAGGGGAGAAAGGAGGAGCTGTCAAAAAGGGATATTTTCCCTTCCCACCCTTCTTTTCGTAAAGAAAATGCAGCCTGGACACCAGCATGGCTAGCGCCTATGATGATACAGTGTTGAGATTTGGTAAACATGATACTTGAAGTGATAGGAATAGGGGACTTTACTCATTAGCTACTGTGAGGATAATTCCGTCCAGTTCCTCCTTAATTTCTAGTTGGCAGCAAAGACGGCTGGTAGGTTTGACATTCTCCGCGAGTTCCAACATGTCTTTTTCAATTTCTTCTGCTTCTCCTGTTTGAGGGAAGTATGTTGGATCCACATGTACGTGGCAGGTGGCGCAAGAACATACACCTCCACAGTCTCCATCAATTCCGCTTATGTCATTCTGAACAGCTAATTCCATGATAGAACCACTTTCTCCTTCAAAAGTGAGTTGTTCTCCTGATTGGGTGATAAAGGTTATTTTTGCCATGTTATAAGATGAATGTGTGTTTGACTAAGTCTATGGTCTACAGGGCCTTGAATGCTACCTGAAGATGATGAAAGCCTACTTTACGCTGGAATTCTTCCAAATCCTCTATGTTTTCTTTAGCATCAATTATATCTATGGAGGCTACTTTTTCGGCTAGCTGGTTTAGCAGTAAAAAAAGCATTTGCCGGGCGTGGGTAGCTCCCAGACATTTATGCGTTCCAAAGCCAAAGCTCAGGTGAGGATTCATCTTTCTATCGAGAATGACTTCATTAGGATTTTCAAACACATTCTCATCTCGGTTAGCTGAAGCCCAGCAAAGGGATATCCTGCTGTTTTCTTTTACAGCATGCTCACATAGCTCAGTACCCTTGGTAGTCACTCTCCCCATATGAGTCAAAGGGGCAAAGTATCTGATAAGTTCTTCCACGGCTTTGCGTCTGATGGTAGGCTCTTCGCGCAACTTCTGAAGAGCAGCAGGGTTTTCCGCCAAGTAGGCTATGGTATTGGTGACCATATTGATGATGGTGTCTCTTCCCCCGGCAAAAGTGAGAATCATCACCCCTTTGATTTCCTCATGGGTAAGCTTTTTACCCTCTACTTCAGCACGCAGGAGAACTGAATAAAGGTCTTCTCCAGGCTCCTTACGAGCTTTCTCTATTTGGGCATCCAGGTAGTCATATAGGATGGATGCTTTGTCTCCATCCAGGGGATTTCCTTCACTTCTAAAAACATGTGTACCCCATGAAATCCAGGTAGCAGCTTCTTCATAAGGGGTGTTTAGAAGCAAGGTTAATGCCCTGGATTGAAGCGGGAGAGCAAATTCAGATACAACGTCCATAGATTCTTGAGAGAATGCCTCAGCCAAGGTGAGAGAAATGATCTCCTCCAGGGCATCTTTATAAGCTTGTTGTAAGGGTCGCTTAAACCAGTCCTCTACCAAAGCTCTATATGCTCCATGTTCTGGAGGGTCTAGTTCAAAGGGAATCTGTCTGGTGTCCCTGATATGTACCTCTGATGGAACCACGATCCTACCAGGTTGTGCACCAGACTGGTAATCCTTCCAGTTATGGGCACACTTTCTCACATCTTTATGACGGAGAATGATGGTCACAGGATCATCCTGATCATCCATATTCCCATAGCCTTTGTTGACTCTGGCTTCTTTAAATGGATCTGGAAATTCACTTCTGTTAGTCATAGGATGTATGGTTTATTACTTCTCACAGTGTTGATCAAAAAA
>JBCCLI010000463.1:0-4944 GCA_039026975.1 Bacteroidota bacterium
CCAAGGCTCCGTTACCTGCACCTATGGCTACGGCATATTGTTGCTGATTCGTAAAGTCTATCAGGAAGGCCGCAGCATTAAAGATAAATCGGTCATCCTCTGTAGTGGACTTAAATCCTACCTCATAGCTGTTGCTGGTTTCTCCTTCATAGTCAGAATCGTACAGAGCTGTTGCATCGGAGTTAAATCCTCCACTTCTGTATCCTCGGCCATAGTTTCCGTAGATAAGGATGTTATCAGTAGCCTGGTAAGAAAGAGATACTTTAGGCTGAAGTTCGCTTTGGGTCTTAGTAGGATTGGTCCTTAGCAATTGATTATCCTGAGAAATATCATCATTATCCCATCTCAACCCAAAGGAAAGCGTAAAGGCATCTGATACTTTATAGTCGGCGAAACCAAATAAGGCGAATGTATTATAGGTACTCACGAAGTCAGAGAGAGTGGCTAAGAGTGCCTGCGTACCCGTAGGTGCAGCAGGTTCTGCAAAGAAGCCAAAGTCAGCCGTAGCCAGGGTAAGCAGTGTTTTGTCAGATGACTGGTAGAAGGCACCCAGGTCCCATACAAACTTAGCGTCCGTATCAACAGAACCCAGTCTGATTTCCTGGTTGAAGGTGCGCGTTTCACTGTCCTGGTCCTGCCGTAGTATGTCTACGGGCAAGAAGTCCAGGTCACCCATATGATTTCTATCGGCATTATTGATAGAGGTAACAGATCGCAGGCTGGCGCCTCCCAGATTTAAGTCCATTTTCAGCGCGACAAAGCTGTTTCTTAAAAAGGATGTTCCTCTCTGGTCGGCATTAATCACATAGTCAAAATCGTTGGCATCCAACTGAAGTCCTTCGGGGGCGTGTGCATAGTAGGTAGCGCCAGCATCTGTATCTGAGAACTGTCCCAAAAGGGTAGCGCTGAATTGGCTGGAAACGTCCAGGGTAAGCTGTCCCCTCACACTGATTTCTTCATAGAAGTCTACAGGCTCTCCCAGGGTTTCATTGTCAATTACGCCATCGAAATTCCTGTATGAACCTGACACTCTATAGTACAACTTATCTTTAACCAAAGGGCCTGAGGAGGAAAGAGCCGCTCTAAAGTTATTCCCATTACCATAGCCCAGTGTGAGTTTATTCTTGGTATAGTTAGTAGGAGGATTCGTGAGAATATTAATAGCTCCTCCTATGGCATTCTTCCCATAGAGGGTACCTTGTGGACCTTTCACTACTTCTACCATGGCCAGGTCATACAGTTCCTGGTTGAGTAGATTGGGATCCGGAATATTAATTCCATCTATGGTAAAGGCTATAGGAGATTCTCCATTTCTGATCTGGGCGATTCCCCTCACATTGATAAAGTTCACCCCTACGTTTTGGGATTGCTGGAAAGACACATTAGGAACCAGGGCAGCAAAAGATTGGACATTGTTGACTCCTGTGGCGTCTATCTGATCACTGGTCAAGGTAACCACAGACTCTGGAATGGACTGTACAGAGGCAGCTCTTCTTCTTGCCTGACCCACTGTTCCGGCGAAACCTGTTACGGTTACTCCTTCTATCTGGGTATAATCAATTTTCATGACCACAACTACATTAGTCTGCCCACTAGCCGAAATGGTTTCCGTTTTATAACCCAGGTAGGAAATGGTGATCTGATCTTCTCCTTCAGGTACGTTGATGGTAAAACTTCCCGAGGCGTCTGATAATGTACCAGAGTTAGTTCCTGCTATCAGGATGGTAGCCCCCACTAAGGGGTCTTTAGCCTCGTCAATGACATATCCCTTTACTGTGGTTTGTGCAAGACCAGCTAAAGACATCATTAAGCCCAAAACTAGCAGATAGTATTTCTTATGCATGGTTGATAGATTAAATAGAAAGTCTAGATATACAATCTGATAATTCCTGTTGTCTTTGCCTTATTTTCCTGTTACAAAGAAATTATTCAGGAATTCCTGTTATTTTTAGGAACAAATGAGGAAAACCCTATGCGTAATCATAATAGAAAGAGTGGACTGGAGTTATTGCCGGAAGTATTCAGGGCACTTCACCAGGCTATTCTGACTGAATTCAGGAATGAATATCAGATCTCTCCAGAGACCTTGCTGGACTATCAGCTCTATGGATTCAATAACTACGATGAGAATTTACCTAGTGTAAAGCAGCTGATCCTGGACAGAACCGGTAAGTGGGTAAATGGGAAATATCTCTACAATAAATACCGGGAATACAAGAAGGGAGCATCTCCCATCCGTTTCACAAGGGAATTTGTATTTGTGTACTTCAAAACGTTAGGCTTTTCCAGTGTGAACGAGTTCCTTAGTGAGTCCTCTCTCTCCAAGGTGGCTATCAATGAACAGCTTAATCAGGGAAAACCCATTGAGGTAAATGAAGAGCCAGACTACTATGTGGGTTATTACATAGGGGAGGAGGGGAAGATCATTGGAACCCGATTGACAGTGTTAGCTCACCTTCGGAAGGTAGTGTTTTGCTTGTACTATTGGGAGAGAGAGGATGAGGTCTCTGAGTATGTGTATGAGGGGACGCTTCATTATCAGCCTTATGGGATGTCCTTCTTTTTTAACAGTTCAGATAACCCACTGGCTAGAAGTATGCATATGGCCATGTTCTGTGAGAACCAGACCATAATCAAACCCTACCTTATCAGTGCCTACTCAGGCTATGATAGGGATAGAAATCCTGTTTTGGGGGAAATCATTCTGGAAAGGGTAGAAGATGAAGAAACCCAAATGAAGATGGTGAAGAAACTGGATGTTCATCCTATCATTGCCCAGCATCTCAGTGGAAAACGTTGGGTCATAGACGGTAAAACGCCCCAGAATCTGGTAGATTTCTCACCCGCCAGCGCCTTTGCCTCCATCATAGAATCTTTTATCAGTAGCTATCGGGGTGTATTCATTTCTCTTGAGAACGGAACCTTTGTGATGGAGCTGAATATTTTGGATAAGCTGGGGGATGCCACGCTTCATATTGCGGGTCATCCCCTTTATCGGGGTTCTTTTGCTGTGCAGGCTTCAGGTCAGCTATTAGTGGGGAGGTTTAAAAACATAGCCACCCATTCTCCTATCTTCATGACCATTCAGGTGGTACCTAGCAGAGGAAAACTTTTCCAGGGAGATTTACTAGGGGTTTCCCGGTTTGATAAATCCTTTACTGGAAGGTTGTACCTAAGTCATGATGAAACTTTTCATGAAAAGATCCCTTCTTATAGAGGCTCTCAATTAACGGATGCTGAAATCAGTTCTCTCCCGGAAGAAATCCTTCAGGACATAGTCCCTATACTTAAGAACAATACGCTCGAAAAGAATATTCTCAAGAAAGATCCAAGAAAGGACCATAGCCCTCTGCGCTTTGTGAAGGGAGAATATAGCTTTATGCTTAGTATGAACTCTCAGGAGGTAGAAGGAAGTTTGCGTATTTCTGCCAGAGGGAAGGCCCAGATGAACATTCATGACTTTCGGTATGAGGGAAAGGCTACCGTATGTGAGGGAATGGTCCTGAGCGTATACTTCCATTCGTGTAATGGGATTTCACACTGTGCCCACCTTATAGGGAAACTGGTCCGAAAGGGAGTGGAGATTGAGAAAAGCTTTCCGGCTACCTTGACCTTACTGGATGAGCAGTATAGGCCGCAGAACTATGAGATTTCATTGGTGGATATAGCAGTAGAGGATTTGCTTATCGGTGATAGTAAAACTCGTCAGTAGGCTACGCTGCTTATAGAAAGAGCCATCAACATAATTTCACGCCTTTTTCCTGACTTCCGCGCTTTTGTAGAGGGATTTTTAAAAACGTGATTTCTGAGCATTCAAGGGTGATTTTGAGACACCTTTGGGTGTCCCAGCGTATATTTGGGGTATGTTTGTTCGTCAAAAACGTAATCCTTCTGGGGTTATCAGTGTCCAAATCATCGATAAGAGTTCTGGAAAATATCGCATGCTCAAAACCATTGGGAGTAGTTCAGATCCAGCAGAGATAAAACGTCTTGTCCTGGAAGGTAAGTCTCAGATTGCTCAAATGGATGGGCAGCAAGTCTTGGATTTTGAGCTTGGGGATGATCAGCATTTTCTCGATTTGATGATAGAAAGTATTGATTCTGTTAAGCTACTAGGCCCAGAATTGGTTCTAGGCCGTATTTTTGATGAGATTGGCTTTAATCAGATTCCTGAGGAGTTATTTCGTCATCTGGTGATCTCTCGCCTAGTTTTCCCGCTGAGCAAACTTAAGACGATAGACTATCTTCAAAAATATCTAGGTGTTTTTTACGAAGTTGATCAGATCTACCGCTATCTCGATAAGTTTCGCAACTCCTACATCCAAGCAGTTCAGCAGATCAGCTACCGCCATACCCTTGAAATACTAGGAGCTGATCTTGCAGTAGTCTTTTATGATGTAACGACCCTCTACTTTGAAGCAGATCGAGAGGATGAGTTTCGCATAGCAGGCTTTTCTAAAGAAGGGAAACACAAACACCCCCAAATACTGATTGGTCTTTTAGTCAGTGTTCAGGGCTACCCCTTAGCTTATGAGCTCTTTGAGGGGAACAAGTTTGAGGGCCACACAATGATCCCGGTCATTGAAGCATTTAAGAAGAGATATCAGTTAGGCAAACTAGTCGTTATTGCTGATTCAGGATTGTTATCAAAGAAAAATGTTAGGGCCTTAGTTGAAGGAGGCTATGAATTTATTCTTGGTGCCCGGATCAAGCAGGAGTCTCAAGCACTCAAGCGCAAAATACTTAGCTTGGAGTTAAAAGATGGGCAAAGTAACATGCTCAAGCGGGATGAAGACTTGAATCTGGTGATCAGTTATTCCTCCAAGCGAGCGGGTAAAGACGAATATAACCGCCAAAGAGGGCTTAAAAGGCTCAAGAAGAGCATAGGGAAGGGAAAAATGACCAAAGCCCATCTGAATAATAGAGGATACAACAAGTTCCTTA
>JBCCLI010000464.1:0-4929 GCA_039026975.1 Bacteroidota bacterium
AGTCTGGATAGACCCGTAGCACTTACTTGACCTGTACTGATCATCAAATAGTCGATGTATAACGAGAGTAAATCTGGATCTTTCATTACCCTAAATTAATACTTAGCTAGATTTTCCTGAAATTCGTGCGTAACATCAGTTCATAAAGATCAGTCTAAACATTTTACCTCTAAAGCTTTTTCCGCCAACTCGGATTGGTATAGAGCTGATAAATTGACCCATTTTTTAGTAAGCATGAGACTGCATTGTATCTTTGATTTAGACAATCGATTAACTAATATCCCCTATGAAGGAACATCTGCTATGATTTCATACCTTAATTTCTCTTCATAATGGCTAAGGCTCCCATATTTGTTTGGCAAACACACATTGGATGCAAAACCCTATTCGCTTAACTGTAGATGCTGTCGTTTTTGGCTATGATGCCGGGAAGATTTCTATGCTACTAGTTAAGCGTAAGTATGAGCCCTTTCAGGATGCTTGGGCCCGTCCCGGCGGGTTTGTGTCAGAAGATGAAAATCTGGAGGAAGCCGTAACCCGTGAGCTTCTAGAAGAAACAGGGGTGAGTATCAATTATCTGGAGCAGCTATACACTTTTGGAAAGCTGGGAAGAGACCCCAGAGGGAGGGTAGTTTCTGTAGCCTATTTTGGATTGGTGAAGCCAGCAGCCTTTAGGATTAAGGCAGCTACTGACGCCAAGGAAACGTCCTGGTTTGATATCCAAAAACTCCCCAAGCTGGCTTTTGACCATGATAAGATCTTGAAGATCGCCATTGAGAGGCTACGTGGAAAAATCATTTACGAACCCATTGGGTTCGAATTGCTGGACAAGAAGTTCCCCTTCTCAGATCTGGAGAAATTATACACCACCCTCCTCGGTAGAGAGATAGACAGAAGAAATTTCCGAAAGAAGATCTTAAGCCTAAAAGTTCTGGATGAGTTGGACGAGAAAGTTTCTCAGGGGCCCGGCAGACCGGCCAGTCTGTTTAGCTTCAATAAAGAGCGCTACTTCAAGCTCAAGGCAGAAGGCATTATTTTCGAGATTTAATTCTCCATGGGAATCTGGTTCTTAGGCCTTAGAACTTTCTATTAATCATATTTAGCTATGTCGTTTCGAGAGCCTCAACGACCTTGTTAGGGACTCTTTCTCCTTATCCCTTCAACTTAGAGATAATCTGCCCTTTCATCTTGGGTTCAATTTCTACTTCACCCGCTCATCCCGAATACCTTCGCCAAAGTCATTCAAAAGTCCCCAGACCACATTCAATTGTTGATTTGCCAGACGAGTTTCCGGGATAACGTTGGTAAGGATGATTCTTCCTATTTCTTTTTCAGCATTGAATCGCATCAGGCAAACTATGCCGGGATCTCCACCATTATGCCCCACCATAGGACCTCTCCTTTCCCAGAAAACACCATAGTTTCTCCCTTTTCTCACCTGTTGAGATTCAGACAGGGAAGGTTCCATCATATGCTGATAAGACTCCGGGCTTATGAGCTTTCCTTCTCCAAAGTAGCCTTTCATTTGAGCTTGCAGATAGGTACTTAAGTCTTTCGCATTTGTAAGCAGGCCCCCGTCAGGATAGGTGATTAGGGTGTATCGTGGGATCACCTTTTTATTGAAGAAGTGGAGATCTGCATGCTTACTCATGTCTATGTCATCAAAAGACCAACCTGTATCCGTCATCCCAAGAGGTTCCAGGATTCGCTCAGAGGTGAAATCATCGTAAGACATATCGTAGACGATCTCGATGATGTGGGCGGCCAGGGTAGCTGCGGCATTGCTGTATGCATACTTAGCACCCGGCCCATGCTTCAGGTAATGGCTCTTTTTGTAAAGAGAGCCTTCTGAGGAAAGCAGAGCTTCCAGGAAATCTGCCATACCCATTTCTTTATTCTTAGCATAGTACTTAGCCGTCTTGTACTCATACTTACTGACGTCTCCTTTCTTGTAAGTAAAGGGTTCCTTCAAAATGTAGGTCTTCTCATAAGTATCCATCTCAGCTATGCTAGAAGTATGATTGGCTAGCTGCTTAATAGTGATGGGGACTTCGGGGAAATTAGGGTTGACTACTTTATAGGGAAGATATTTGTTGACGGGGTCCTCTAACTTAAGTTTCCCTTCTTCTATGGCTATCATCAGCGAAATCCCAATAAGGGTCTTAGATACAGATCCTATATTTTGAATAGTCTCAACGGTGTAGGGCGTCTTCTGTGGCACACTCGCATAGCCATAAGCTTTCTGAAAAAGTACCTCATCCTTAGTAACAAGGGCCGTAGCAAAACCAGGTAAGTAACCTTTCTCAGCCCAGTAGCTGATCATCTGATCCAATTGGGCGGAAAGTGTGGGGCCTTTGGTAATGATTTTCTCCAGCGTTACTTGATAATTCCCATCCTTCTTTTGGTCCTCATAGGGAAATACTACAAACTGATAGGCACCATCTCTATTGGGAACTACTTGTACCCATTCAGGTCCCACATCTATGGCATCAAACTCCATGAGAATCTTCCCTTCAGGGTCTCTTACCTGAATGACTATGTCAGAACTCAGCTGCTCAAATTTGAAGAAGGCGATCTGATCTTTCTGGATATCCAAATGGTAAGTTTGTGTATCAGATAGGGCTATGGGAATGGGCTGGTCTAGCTGAGTCTGAATATCTACTGACTGTCCGTAAATGGCGGTATTTAGGGTTAACCATACAGCCAGCGATAAGCATACTAAGTGCGTTATAGGATTTTTCATAGGAGGGGGTGTTGTAAAATAGAGTTTGTGAGTTTGAAAGAAGTTGCACTGCTATTCCTTGCTCTCAGAAATGCCTAAGGGGATGATAGGATTCTTCAGAGAAGATTCTATATCATTGATATTAGCCCTACCATTTATTCTCCCGTGAAATCCATCGGCTGTGATATCGCCAGCAGCTATGTATTGGGGTGTAATTTCAATGATCCTGATAGGACAGGGGGTAACATTATGTGCTTCCAGAAAGCCTAAGTAAGCATCTTGCAAATGCTCAGGAATTAGCCTTCTATTGACCACAATCTTATTCTCATAGAAACTGAAGAGTATCCTGGGTTTAATGGAAGAAATAAGCTTGTCAGACTTCAATAACCTGATCAAGCCTCTTTTAAAGAATTTAAAATCCCCCTTGAACCTGAAGTTTTCCCCACAATTATCTGGATAGTCTTTTACTGATATTTCTACTCCAGCTTTTACTGGTTCTGAAGAAATAAGTCCTTCTTGCCATTCTCCCCGAACTTCGTCGATAACAGCGGACGTTTTATCTTCTGTAGAGCTATCTGATGGCTCTCCAATTAATTGATCAGTCTCTTCCACAATTTTTTCTTCCGATGTCTCTGCTTGAGAAAGTGCAGTAGTCTCTTCTCCTTTTTCTGTATCCGTCTTAGGTTCAAACAATATACCTGTGTCTTGCGCCATATTAGACTCCAGGCTGTCAGTAGGAAATAGTGGATTAGCTTCCTGCTGGATAATGGGAGAGTATTCTTTCTTTACTAAGGGTTCTTTTTGCTTGCTTTGTGAAAAAAGGAATACAGCTACAAGCGTGGTGGTTCCAATGAATCCCATGATGAGTTGGTTTAGGTTGTTAAATGGAAACCCTGAGCCAGGAGGAGGTAAGGTTGGAAACGTGCTGACCATCTGAGAGACTTCTTTCAGAGATATCTGAAGGGGAACCTTCTTAGCAGAAGCGAAGAGTGTATCCAGTTTATCCTTCTTACTCATAGCAGAATAGTTTGTAAGGTGTTCAACATATGAGCAGGTGTATGGGTAGTAGCGCTATCTTCTAACAGATCCTTCAGTTTTTTACGGCCTCTGCTGATAGTAGTCTTAACTGCCCCTTCAGATCTGTTTTGCATAGCCGCTATCTCCTTGATGCTAAAGCCGCTAATTTCAAAGAGCATAATAGCTTCCGACTGCTTGACAGGGAGTTTATCCATGGCTTTGTACATCAGTCCTATGTCCAGGGATAGTTCTGGCGAAAGCCCCTTGCCCATCAGTTGGTTAGTATGTTTCTCCAGAAGGTCCTGTTGGAGCTTACGTCTACGCCAGTTACTAATGGACCTGTTACGGGCAGCACGAATAAGATAATGAAGGAATTGGCCTTTTTTCTGAATTTTCTCAAAATGTTGGTACGCAGACAGCAATACATCCTGGATCAGGTCTTCTGTATCCATTCTTCCAAAAGCCAACGCTGAGCAGTATCGCACAAATGGCTCATGGCAGGGCTGATAGACTTGCATGAATGTTTCTTGCTTGTTCACCATCTCCTAACTTAAGATTTCATGAGGATAGTCGCAGCAAGTAGGAAAAGGTTACATTGGATGTAAAAAAGATCCTTCACACAAAGTATTAGTTTCTACTTAGATGTATCTGAAATCAGAAATAGGACTTTTCGATCCTAACGAAAGCTTAATTCCCTTGCGCGTTGGGGTGAACGAACGCGGGGAGGATGGCTTGTGAGTAGGCCTTGGTTTGTTCGTTCTTGTTTTTTGCTTCGTTTTCAGCAAGGAAAATGAAGAAGAGTGCTTGATAGAGAAACTCTTTACAAACATGCCAATAGCCGATTAATGCAAAAAAGAAGCTTTTCCAGTACTGCGTCGCCTTCCGCGGCAATCCATATCTACCCCTGGGACTCCATTTTGGCATTCGCCCCAAAATGGAGGAAAAACACTTTGTCCGTCCAATTCAAAGCTACAATCCTCCCACAACCCGTGGAGGAACGGCCTGCCCACTTATCTAGATCAGCTCTATTAATTTAGTAGAATTATTTATAAAGATTCGTGAATTAGTGGCACAATTTCTACGAGGTAAATTCTAAAGGATAGATCATCATTCATCACAAAGAAAAATGAGCCATCCCGAATCTAGGGGATGGCTCATTTAGTTGATTTTCGTGTATGCGAATCTATCTG
>JBCCLI010000465.1:0-4904 GCA_039026975.1 Bacteroidota bacterium
GATATTGTGGTTAGCGCAGAGTTGGTAAATGATACCTATGTGCCTTCCGGAACTATCGACTTTTTAGAAAGTACAGATTATACCCTTACCATTACCACCTCAGGTGCTGGTGGAGATAATACCTCCACTATCAGTGATAATGGAACCCAGTACCAGTTTTTCTTTGGGTTTGAAGATGAAATCTTTGCCAGCCCAGGGAATGATGGAAATACAGGTGCGGGTGATGTAGACCCTATTCTTTATGCTGACCAGGATGTTAATGGTCTACCTATAGGACTATCTACTAACTGGACTACCGAGTGTGGCGAAGAAACTACCTCTGGTACCTTCCAGTTGATCCTCAGAGACTATGCAGATTCCAAATCAGCAAGTTCTGATGCTACTCAGGGGACTAGCATCTTTGACATTTCATGGGCAGTAGATGTATCTGAAGATCCTATGGCGCCTCCGTGTGAGAATGAAGAAGAAACCATCACTGATGTGAAACTGACTTTCACACCTGATGCTGGTGGAGATCCTATTGTAGTAACTGCCCAGGACCCAGATGGAGAAGGACCGCTGGACCTACAAATCATGGGTCAAATTGACCTTCTGGAAAGTACAGACTACACCCTGACGGTAGAACTGACTAACTCCATAGCAAACGAAGATATCACCACAGAGATCATGGAAGAAGATGATGAGCATCAGTTCTTCTTTGCTTTCACAGATGCCATATTTGCTAGCCCAGCTGGGGATGGTAACATTGACAACCGTGATGACCCTATCAACTATAATGACTTTGATGAGAACGGACTTCCTCTGGGATTAAGTACAGGTTGGACCACAGAGTGTGGACAAGAAACTACTGCCGGTACGTTCAGAATAGTGCTCAAGCACCAGCCGGGTGTGAAAGATGATATGTCTACTTCTAATGATGGGGGAACAGATATAGACCTTGAGTGGCCTATTACTGTGATCATTGATCCAGATGCGCCAGCATGTGAAAATGAAGAAGAGACCATTACGGATGTAACCCTAACCTTTACCCCAGATGCAGGAGGAGATGCAGTCGTGGCTAGGGCACAAGATCCCGATGGAGAAGGACCATTAGATTTAGTCATTCTAGACCAGATAGAGCTTCTGGAAAGTACAGACTATACCCTATCAGTAGAGCTCTTCAACTCCATAGCAAATGAGGACATCACAGAAGAAATTGAAGAAGAAGATAATGAACACCAGTTCTTCTTCTCATTTGATGATGAAATCTTTGCCAGTCCAGCAGGAGATGGAAACATTGATAACAGAGATGATCCTATCAACTATAATGATTTTGATGAGAATGGGCTGCCTGTAGGTCTTAGCACTTCATGGACTACCGAATGTGGACAGGAAACTACTACTGGTAAATTCACCATAATTCTTAAGCACCAGCCTGGTGTGAAAGATGATATGTCTACCTCTGAAGATGGTGGAACAGATATAGATCTGGAATTTGATATTTCTGTCGTAATAGATCCAAATGCTCCTCCATGTGAGAATGAAGAGGAAACTATCACTGATGTGAAATTATTCTTTACACCAGATGCAGGTGGAGATCCTATTACGGTAGCTGCCCAAGATCCAGATGGAGAAGGACCACTGAGTCTGACTGTTTTGGATGACATTGTTCTGCTCCAAAATGCCACCTACACCTTGACTGTGGAGTTAACTAACACTATAGCAGGAGAGGACATTACAGAAGAAATTCTGGAAGAGGATAATGAGCACCAGTTCTTCTTTGCTTGGACAGGAGATGTATTCTCTAGCCCAACCGGTGATGGAAACATTGATAATAGAGATGATCCTATTAATTACCTCGATGAAGATGAGAATGGACTTCCAGTAGGCCTAAGCACCTCATGGACAGCAGCTGACGGCATAAATAGTGGTGAGTTTACCATCATTCTAAAGCATCAGCCTGGCGTGAAAGATGCTATGTCCACCGCTGAAGATGGAGGAACGGACATAGACCTTGATTTCAATATCAGCACGGCCGCGTCTGTAAGCATTGATAAGACCCTGGGAGACAGCAAAGACCTTAGCGTCTGGCCTAACCCAGCCGCTGATCAGCTAAACTGGAATATTGAAAATACCCGAGTAGAAAGGGTAGAGCTTATTTCTCTTATGGGACAGCGTGTATATGAGTCAGATAGACCTGAGAAGGAACTTTCCTTAACCGGACTACCTGATGGTGTATACTTCATAAGAATCAGCAGTGATAGTAAACTATGGGTAAAAAAGTTTGTTGTCAGCCGATAGGCACTTAAGCCAGACAAACTGAATTAAAAAGCTCCAGGTTTCCTGCCTGGAGCTTTCCTTTTTATGTATGAATCCCTCCGCATCTACTTATTTTAAGCTAAATAAATTTATTTATTTAGCGTTATCCATGTATTAAAACTTTTTATTGTAAATAGCTCAAACCTAATAGTCTATAAGAAAGTGAGTAGGTCTATTTTTCATTTCATTTCTCTTCTTGCTGTAAGTACGTGTGTGGGATTCGGGATGTACTCCTGTAACCTTCCGGATGATGATGATCCTGTAGGAGAAACTGAAACGGTAGATGAAGTAGCTACCGTAACTACCTTAGCCCTTTCTTTCCAGCCATTAGGAGATTCATTAGGCGGGGTTATTCTCTCCTACAGAGACATAGACTTAGCTGAAGGGCCTATATCCCCTACTTACTCAGGCACTCCCCTGGATACCTCTGTTACCTACTTTATGAATGTATCTTTATTAGATGAGCAGGAGGAGTTTAATCTGGACAGTAAGAAGTATAATGTGCTCCTGAATGTGCTAGGAAGAAGTGATGAACATCAGTTTTTCTTCGATACCCAAAAAGATACTGTCATAGATTTCAGTCTTGTCTACAATGATGAGGATAATAATGGTTTTCCAGTAGGCCAGGTTAATACCGTCACTACCGGGAATGTCTCAGGTATAGACACGTTAATGGTAACCTTACTGCTAAACCCCAATAAAGAGGCAGATAGCGTAGCCATAGGATTTATCCAAAATGCCATACAGGAAGAAACTGATACTGTCATTCAGGTGGCCTTAGAGGTTCAGGTAGCCCCCAGGCAGTAACTTAGCCTACACGCCTGCTCATCCAATCCCTCGTAATATACACTGCTTGTACACGGCCTTTCAAAAGGCCCTATCCTGACATGTCTCCCTCCGTAAGTATTCATAAACAACCCTATGAATTTTCACTACGAGAACATACATGTCATGAATAACTTTACTAACAATCAACGCCCCGTACTCTTTAGTCTTTTCCTTGCAGCCGTAGTCTTTATGAGTTCTTGTGTAGGACCAGAAGGCCCTCCAGGACCTCCGGGATTTGATGGACTAGACGGAAGAAACGGCCAGGATGGATTATCCGCTTACTCAGTTACTTATAGCATGACAGCTAATGACTGGCAGGCAAACGGAGCCCCCGGTGATGAAGGATACTTTCTCTTCCTGGATATAGATGTACCTGAAATTACTTTTAACATAGTAGAATCAGGTCTGGTATTAGCATACTATCGTGAGCAAGAAGATGATCCATGGATAGCCCTACCTTACACCTTTATTTCCCATGACCCTTCCACTAATTATATAGAAACCCTGGACTTCATTTATGCCCAGCAATACTTCAGCCTGAAAAGCCAGGCTACAGATAGAGAAGCCACTCCTTTTGAAGGTTTTGTAAGAATAGTAGTAGCTGACGCTATCCCACTAGGTAAAACAGAAATAGACCTTAGAGATTATGATCAAGTAGCCGCTTACTACGGACTGAAAGAGTAACATAATGTATTCCTGTATATAGATGATGAGAGGGGTTCCTTCGAAGGCCCCCTCTCTGTTTTTATGGTAATTTCTCAACAAAATCTTCAAACAGCTATTCTTTATATGTCTAATCACAACTGATTAGCACCTAAGGCTACATATTCATGAAAAAGGTTTACTACTTCTTCTTTATTGTATTAGGGTTCCAGCAGCTATCAGCCCAGTTGTATTTGGAAAAGCAGACACGCCACAGGTTTGCTCAGTTAAATGTAGGCTTTGATATTCAAACCAGTGTAGGGGGAGAAACCTTCTTCATTAATCCTCAGGGCCAAAGCCAACAACTTTCCCTGGGGAGTACCACCAAACCTAGGATACTCATAGGAGGCACTCATTTCTGGGGACATGCAGATATCTACCTCGCCATTCCACTTACCGGCCCTACCTTCCAAAGCCAGGAGCAGGACATTGTATACTCTTCAGGTGTGGAAACTGTCTTCAAATACTATCCGTGGAAAATCCAGCATAATCGCATAAGGCCATTCATAGGGATCTCTATTGCCCCTTTTTACTATGAACAAGACAACAATAATACTCGCTTCAGTGAAGGCCCAGAGTTAAATCATACTAGCCTCCCATTATACACAGGACTTACCTTCAATGCTAAGCAGCATTTGTTTGAAGTAGGGCTTATGTATAACTATGCCCATGAAGTAGTGTACTACCTGGATAGACTCTCCCCCGCTAAGATTGAAACCCCTCCTTTCTACCTGAACTTCTCCTACAGATACCTCATAGATACTACCATAGGAGCCGAAAAAGGATGGGAGTCTGGAAAAACTCAAGCCATTACGGATAAGTTAGCCACCAAAGGGGCTCTGAATAATTTTTTCTTAGCTATAGGTATGTCTTCCGCCTTCTGGCTAGGTAACAGTAGCTATAATGAAGTAAACAGACCTTACTTGGAAAAGTACAGTACCTCCCTTATGCCAGACTTAGGCTTTGGGTATTACTTCCATAACCCGGATGTAAATATTGGGGCTAGTTACAGAGGATACTCAAGTAGGACAGAAGCTTATGGGACTGAACAGATTCCCAAAAGAAGGTCATTTGTA
>JBCCLI010000466.1:0-4885 GCA_039026975.1 Bacteroidota bacterium
CTTTTAGGATTTCGGCCATGGGGCCTACAGATTCATGAGAAGTCTGTATGTCTCCTTCATACATCTGGTGATGGATTGCCTGATACAGCCTCGCATCATTTTCATGGAACTTATCTACATTCCATTCATCCTGTATCCATAAGAGAATGAGAATGACACAAGCCAGGCCAGTAGAAAGGCCAACTAGATTGATTAAAAACGAGCTCTTATTCCGTAAAAAGCTACGATAGGTAATTAACAGATTGTGTTTTAACATAGCAGGTTGGATAAATTGGTTTGGAAAAAGAGGCTTTATAAGTGACGGTCTTATCAGTCGCAGGATCTCCCATAAAAAGCGGAATTGGGCTTTTCTCATACCGGACTCCTCCACCAGCAAATGGAAGCGTTCTGTGAGGTCTCCTTCTATATCTTCTACATAGTCAGGGTGGCAAAACCATCTGAATAGCTTCAGTAGCCATTTTGGAGGCGTATGTGTGTTAGTAGGTACCATCTTAGTTCCCCCAGGCGGTGTTAGGAATGGCATTCCAAAGGTTGACGCGTTGTGCTTTGGTTTCTTCGAGTGCTTGCTTCCCCAGATTGGTTACGGTAAAGAAGCGCTTACGCTTTCCTCCCCTAACCTTGGTGGCTTCCCCAAATTCGGAAGTCAGGTAATCCTTTTTCTCCAGGCGTTTCAGTACTACTTGAAGGGAACCTATGCTCACCTTTCGGTTAAGTCTTTCTTCTATCTCATTGATAATGGCAATTCCATAAGCCTCCCCATGCAAAATGGCAACGGTTAACAGGACTACTTCTTCAAATTCTCCTAATCTATGTCTACTCATGAAATTATATTTACCTTAAATGTAGTAATAATATTTAACCTTTTAAAATCTGGTATAAAAACAAGGCAAGATTGGTCTCCTGAGAGCTAGATGCATGCTTAATCTTATCTAAAAGGTAGTGCTATCCCAACAAATACTTCTAATCCAAACAGCTTTACTATGTCAACTGGGTAAATAGGGGCTCCCTGGGAAGCAGCAATAAAAAAGATTGTCAGGAATAGCACTACTTCTACTCTATCATTAAATAGGGATTCTCCCACAATCTTGATCTCCAGGTTTTTAGGAGCCTTGGCTTTCTTCAGAATCCTCAGAACTGCCATGGGATCCGTAGGAGAAATGATGGCGCCAAAAAGTAGGCAATAAATGTAACTGATGGGGTTCCCAATATCAGTAATAGGTAAAAGGTCAATGTCCCTATCAGGAAAGTAGACAAGGTTACTCCTATGGTCGCAAATCTTATGATAGGGCCAGCATGCTTTTTGGGTTTTTGGAAGTTGGTATGAAGGGTTCCCTACAAATAACAAAAAGCTCAGCATATAGTCCATGACCACCGTCCCAAAGTCTATCTGCTGAATTAGCTCGGCTTCTATCTTCAGGAGGGTATCATCAAATAACTGAGTGCTAATACCCCTATGGTATACAAAAGGGTAATCAGCATTAATCCTATGGTGGTGGGAAGATTTAAAAAGCGAACATTGATATATCCAAAAATAGCAGCTAGAAATACCAGACCAGCAATGAATTCATACTAGCTCATGTAACTAGGCTAATTAGCGGCTCAAGAAGATTAAAACTAAGATTCCTTCTCACTTGTTAGCGCAAGCCATTAAAAAACCACAAATGCACAGATTTCGTGGGATACTAATCTGTGCATTCGTCATATGTTTTTCCTTCTGTTGCTCCTACTCATCCTTTAGACAGTCCACCGGATTGATGGAGGCAGCCCTCAGGGATTGCAAACTCACCGTGGACCAGGCTATCAGGAAGGTGAGAATGGTGGCTCCCAAAAAGTACCCGTAAGTCAGGTCTATCTTGTAGGCAAATCCATTTAGCCATTCTCTGGCGAGGAAGTAACTGGCAGGTAGACCAATTAGGATGGCTACCAAGACCATTTTGCTAAAGTCCTTGGATAGTAAATTGATGATTCTCCATGGAGTAGCTCCCAGGATTTTTCTAATGCCTATTTCTTTTGTCCTACGTTCTGCAGTAAAAGCTGCCAATCCTAATATACCTAGACAAGAGATCAGAATAGCAAGGAAGGTAAAGTACCCGGAAAGATCTGCCACTCTTTGTTCTGCCTCATAAAAAGCCTGATAATCCTCATCCATGAATTTATAATCCAGAGAAAAGCCTGGGTTAATTTCTTCATAAAAAGAGCTTAAATGGGTCAGTGTTTCTTGCTCCTGCCCATTTACCAAACGAGCCACCACATACTTGAGCGCTCCAGTACCCATATGGAAAAATACCATGGGTTTCACCTCTTCATGTAGTGATTCAAAGTGGAAATTCTTGGTTACGCCTATAATCTTGCGGGTATTCCCCCAGATATCTATAGGCTTCCCTACGGCTTCTTCAGGCGTATAGCCCATCATGCTGATAGCCGCTTCATTGAACATCAGGTCCACACTATCACTCCTATATTCTCTGGAAAAGCTCCTTCCACTTGCCAGCTCTATTCCCATAGTCTCCAGGAATCCAAATCCTACTCCTGCCAACTCTATTTTCCGATTGTCATCTTCTGCCATCCCTTCCCAACGAATTCCTCCCCAAGAAGTCCATGAGATTCCTGATAGGTCGTGTGAGGTCACCGCTGAGTTGATCACGCCTTTTTGCCTTTTTAGTTCTTCCAGGAAGACATCAGGATTTTCCTTTACTTTTCCTTGAATATCAAAAATGATCACCTGCTCTCTGTCATACCCTATGTTCTGTGTCTGAACGTAGCTCATCTGCTGGTAGACCACCCATACGGCCACAATGAGGATGAAAGAGAGGGTAAACTGAAATACCACGAGGCCCCTACGCAGCCAAAGCGCTCCAAAGGAGGTCTTGAGTCTTCCCTTTATAGTTTGGATGATGTTTAAGTTGGAGAGGTATAAGGCCGGATAACTCCCTGCCAATATTCCAGTTCCTATGGCAATCCCTATGATAGAGACAAGGGTCAATGGTTCTGAGGGAAACCTTAATTGCTTTCGGGTGATTTGATTAAACTCAGGGAGAAAGACCAGCACTAAGATGAAGGCTAGGACCAGGCCTAGCACAGAAAGTATAATAGATTCTCCCAGGTATTGAGACATCAGAGAAACCCTACTAGCCCCAACTGTTTTCTTAATTCCTATTTCTTTAAACCTAATGCTCGCCTTGGCTGTAGTAAGGTTCATGAAGTTGATACAGGCTATAAGGAGAATAAATAGTGCTACTAGGGAGAATAAGCGGACATACTCTATTCTTCCTCCTACCACTTTGCCGTTCTCATACTTTGCATATAAATAGGCTTCTGAGAAAGGTCTGAGAAAGGGCCTCCGATTCGTGTTCTCATCTATGCTCAGCATAAGTTGGGATACCTCCTGATTTAGGGCCTCTACATCAGTACCTTTTTGTACAGTTACGTAAGTCAATGGGCCTCCATTCCATTCCTTAATCCAGGGAGCTATGTCTTTGTACAACTCTACTGACATAGCAAAGTCAAACTGTAAACTGGAATTAGGGGAGACATCTTCAAAAACACCTGTTATGATAAAGTTTCTTTCTTGCTGGAGCCGCACTTCTTTCCCTATAACTCCCCTGCTGGTGTTAAATAATCTTTCTGCCAAAGACCTGGATATAACCATGCCATTTTTATCTTCCAGCACCATATCTTTATCACCCTCAAGTAAGGGGAAACTAAAAATGTTGAAATAGTCTTTCCCCACATATTGACCAGCAGCAATGGTCCGTTTCTCTCCAACAGATACAGTTAATCGGTTAAAATCATACCAGTTAGAAGGTATTACCGTTGTGGCATATTCTATCTGAGGAAAATCCGTTAATAGCTTTTCTGCTGTAGGTCCCGAGGTTTCATGTGCAGTATGGATAAGCCCGTCAAAATCTTGGTGCTCCATGACTTGGTACAGTCGGGCATCATTCTCATGGAATTTATCATAGTTCCACTCATCCTGTATCCATAGGAGAATGAGAATGACACAAGCCAGCCCAGTAGATAGGCCGATGAGATTGATTAGAAATGAGCTCTTATTCCTTAAAAAGCTACGATAGGTAATTAATAGATTGTGTTTTAACATAGCAGGTTGGATAAAATGATTTGGAAAAAGAGGCTTTATAAGTGACGGTCTTATCAGTCGGAGGATCTCCCACAAAAAGCGGAATTGGGCTTTTCTCATACCGGACTCCTCCACCAGTAAATGGAAGCGTTCTGTGAGGTCTCCTTCTATATCTTCTACATATTCAGGATGGCAAAACCATCTAAATAGCGTCAGTAACCATCTTGGAGGGGTATGTAGCTTAGTTGGGTTCATATCAGCTTCCCCAGGCAGTCTTAGGAATGGCATCCCACAGTCTTATTCTTTGTTCCTTGGTCTGCTCCAAGGCCTGCTTCCCTATATTAGTCAAAGTGAAGAAACGCTTACGCTTCCCTCCCCTCACCTTGGTGGCTTCCCCAAATTCGGAAGTCAGGTAGTCTTTCTTCTCCAGGCGTTTGAGTACTACCTGAAGAGAACCTATACTCACCCTTCGGTTGAGTCTATCTTCTATTTCATTAATGATAGCAATTCCATAAGCTTCCCCATGTAAAATGGCTACAGTTAGCAGGACTACTTCTTCAAATTCTCCTAATCTATGTCTACTCATGAAATTATATTTACCTTAAATGTAGTAATTATAATGATAAATCCAATGTTCTGAGATATAGAGTCACAGATTGAGGCATTAATAGTCATCAATCTTGATCTATATATATGGTTAAAAATTATTTTCATACAATGCGGCAAAGCCTAAGGAGAGAGGCTATAGATTAAAAAGGCGTGAAATTATGTTGATGGCTCTTTCTATAAGCAGCGTAGCCTACTGAC
>JBCCLI010000467.1:0-4871 GCA_039026975.1 Bacteroidota bacterium
GAAGGCTAAGACTAAGAGAAGTTTAAGGTTAAGATGAAGTTTAAGTTTAAGACTAAAGATGAGTAGAAGAGCAAGCCTAAGAGAAATTTAAGGTTAAGTCTAAGATGAATTTGAAGTTTAAGACTAAAGGTGAGTAGAAGAGCAAGCCTAAGAGAAGTTTAAGGTTAAGTCTAAGATGAAGTTTAAGGTTAAGACTAAAGGTGAGTAGAAGAGCAAGCCTAAGCAGAGGTAATAGAGTAGATATAGAAGTAAAATAAGATGAGCCATTTATGAAAGCCATAGGATATCAGCAAGCAGGTCCAATCACTGCGACAGGGGCACTAGTAGAACTAGACCTACCGATTCCGGAGATTAGACCAAGAGATCTTTTAGTTGAAGTTAAGGGGATTTCTGTTAATCCAGTAGACGTGAAATTACGGGCTGCCAGAAGCCCCGAGGAGGGGAAAACCAGTATCTTAGGATTTGACGCTGCCGGCATAGTCAAGGAAGTGGGAAGAGAAGTGAGCCTATTCCAGGTGGGAGATGAGGTATACTACGCAGGAGATATTAGTCGTCCTGGAACTAACGGAGAGTTTCATGCAGTAGATGAGAGAATAGTAGGAAGGAAACCTAACAGTCTCAGTTTTGCAGAAGCTGCTGGTATGTCCCTTACTTCTATAACCGCCTGGGAGCTACTATTTGATAGCTTGTCAGTACCAGAAGGAGGAGGAAGAGGAGAACACCTACTCATTATAGGAGCAGCTGGAGGGGTAGGATCTATCCTCACCCAATTAGCCAAAAAACTAACCAAGCTCACCGTCATTGGAACTGCTTCTCGCCCGGAGACCATAGCATGGGTACAGAAAATGGGGGCTGATTTAGTGATCAACCATAGAGAATCCCTAGCGGATCAGTTACAAGAAATGGACATATCTCCGAAGTATGTAGCCTCCCTCAATGCCACAGAACAGCACTTTCCTGCCATCCTGGAACTCATCCAGCCCAGAGGACATATAGCCCTCATAGATGATCCAGCAAGACTGGACATTATGCCTGCCAAGCTAAAAGCATTGACTTTCAGCTGGGAACTCATGTTTACCAGACCCTTATTTAACATGCCCGATATAGCTAAGCAACATGAACTCCTAAACAGAGTAGCTGATATGCTAGATGAAGGAAAACTGGTATCTACCGTCACTAATCATCTGGGAAAGTTGAGTCTGGAAACCCTCAAGGAAGCCCACATTCAGCAGGAGAGCGGAAAGGTGATAGGAAAAAATGTCCTAGACGGATTTATGTAAAACTTGAAGAATTCTCTCAATAACCCCTAAACATAGTAAATTATGAGTAAGAACATTATATGGACAGTAGAAGGATCCATCAAGGAAGGACAAAAAGAGACTCTTTTATCTCTCATGAATGAAATGGTATCAGAAGTACAACAAGAGCCTGGGACTATTACCTATGAGTGGACCTTAGGAACAGATGGAGATAGCTTACATGTATATGAACGCTATCAAGATGTAGCTGCTACCTTTGCCCACTTAGGAACATGGGGCAAGTTTGCAGAGCGCTTCATGGCTTCAGTAGACATCACAAATTTTGTGGTATTTAGCGACCTGCCCCCAGAGCTTAAAGAAGCTGTAAGTGGCCTAAACCCTGTTTACATGAGCCCCATTGGTGGATTTGCCAAGTAAATGACCAAATAGCGCCGGAGTTGTGTCTGTAAGATATATAACACCGGCTAACGGTTGCCTCTTATGATAAAAGCGTTCGAATCAATAAACCAGGGATATAATACTGTGTTTCAAGCTGGCAAGCTCAGCTTAGGCATAGTCATCCCTATTGAGAATTACTGGCAGGGGCCTGTACCCAGTATGAAGGATCACTTGAAAAAAGTGTCTCTAGCAGAGAAATGTGGGTTCAAAGCCCTGTGGGTAAGGGATATTCCTTTTAATATTCCATCCTTCGGAGATGCGGGCCAGACCTTTGATCCTTTCACCTACCTTGGGTTCCTGGCCGGACAGACAAGCGAGATAGCCCTTGGCATTAGTAGCTTGGCCTTACCCCTACATCATCCTGCTAGTGTAGCTAAAGCCGCTGCTACAGTAGACCAACTGTCAGAAGGTAGGTTCATCATGGGAATAGCCTCAGGAGACAGGCCAGATGAGTATCCGAATATGGGAGTAGACTTCATGAAAAGAGGAGAACTATTTCGTGAAGCCTTTACCTATCTTAGGAATGCCGCTGAAGCCTTCCCTACCCTAGCTGACAACCATTTTGGACGTATGAATGGGCAAGCGGATATTCTCCCTAAACCAGTAGGCCATAAAATCCCCATGCTGGTGACAGGATATAGTCGTCAAAGTCTGGAATGGAATGCTGAGCATGCTGACGGGTGGATGTCCTACCCTAAAAACATGGGGCAGCAGCTGTACACCATCTCCCAATACCGAGAACTGGTAGCTGAGACCCAGGAATTCGATAAACCCTTCATGCAGCCCCTTTATGTGGTTCTGCAAGAGGATGATGACGCTAAACCCCTGCCTATTCCTTTGGGGTTCCGCATAGGAGCCAACTACCTCATTGAATTTTTCCAGCACTTAGAGGAAATAGGGGTTAACCACGTAGGAATTAACCTAAGATTCAACACCCTGGATATGGAAGCCACCCTGGAAAAACTAGGGGAAAAGGTCCTTCCCCATTTTCACTTGTCAGAAAAAGAACAAACAAACGTATGAAAAAGACCATACTCATAACGGGTTCCACAGATGGCATTGGGAAACTAGCTGCCATCAAGCTAGCTGAAGAAGGGCATAAGGTATACCTACATGGGAGAAATGCTCAAAAGTTAGCCGCACTCGTCGCGGAAATCCGGTCAACCTCGCATAATGAGGAAGTGGACGGATTCACAGCAGATTTCTCTGACTTACAGGCTGTCCAACATATGGCAACGGAGGTAACAGAGAAACTTTCTTCCCTGGATGTACTCATTAACAATGCAGGTATTTTCAATAGTAAGCCCTTGGTTAATCAAGAAGGAATGGACATCCGATACGTAGTGAACTATCTGGCACCATGGGTGCTCACAGAGGCCCTTCTCCCTATGCTTGAGAAAGGAACAGATCCAAGGCTTATCAATCTCAGCTCAGCAGCCCAGGCACCCGTTTCTTATGATATTCTCCAGGGAAAAAGTACTGGATTAGAACGCGCCACCTACGCTCAGTCTAAACTGGCCCTCACCATGTGGAGCTTCCACCTGGCCAAAAAATATCCTACTCTCTCAGTCGTAGCCCTGAATCCCGGTTCCCTACTAAACACCAATATGGTGAGGGAAGCTTTTGGACACCACTGGTCTTCAGCAGACAAAGGGGCTAATATCATCCATGAACTCGCAGTCTCAGACAAGCACGAAGGGATAACAGGTAAATATTACGATAATGACCAAGGCAGCTACGGTCAAGCACATGCAGATGCCTATGATGCGCAAGAGGTGGAGAAGCTAATACAGACAACTAAAAGCCTGCTAGCTACATAAACTTAATGAAGGATAGCATATGTTGCTATTCAGCACGTCATGAAGGAAGAATACTACTAAGAGTGAGGGCGTTCCTTCACCGGTCGTGAGCAGCATATGGGCGGTATTGGAGGAAGAAGGCGTTTTGGGCCATTGACAAAAGTACCTCCTACTGAAGGCGACCTAGCACTTGAAAAATCGTCCATTACCTATCCACACTATGACTACTCCATCAGAAACACTTGTCCTCGTAACAGGAGGAACTGGCTTTCTCGGTTCTCACTGCGTTCTCCAGCTCCTCAACCAAGGCTATCAGGTAAGAACCACCCTTAGAAACCTGAAGCGTGCAGATGAAGTCATTAATATGCTTCAAAACGGCGGTGCTTCTACTATCGACAAGCTATCTTTTATTCAGGCAGACCTCTCCAGCGACCTAAACTGGGAAAAGGCTGTAGAGGGGTGTGAATATGTGCTACATGTAGCATCTCCCTTCCCCTTTAAAATGCCTAAGGATGAGAATGAACTTATTAAGCCTGCTGTGGATGGTACCCTTCGTGTCATGAAGGCAGCTAGTAAAATAGGGGTTAAACGGCTGGTCCTTACCTCCTCCTTTGCTGCCATAGGATACTCTGATAAGGGAGAAAAATCCTTTACAGAAGAAGACTGGACAGATCCAGATGACAAACATATTTCTGCCTATGTTAAGTCTAAGACGTTAGCAGAAAAAGCTGCCTGGAACTTCATCAAGGAGGGAAATACTGAGATGGAGCTAAGCGTAATCAACCCCAGGTTTATTCTAGGCCCCATCTTAGGTGCAAAATTAGGAACCAGCCACACGGTTATTCAGCAACTGCTAGACGGAAGCATGAAAGCTATGCCAAACATAAGCTATGGCATTATAGACGTACGTGATGTGGCAGACCTTCACCTACGAGCTATGACCCACCCTGCCGCCAAAGGTGAACGCTTCCTTGCCTCCTCTGGAGATCCAATGACCTTTTTAGATATGGCCCTCCTTATGAAAAAGGAACTCGGAGAAAAAGCTTCCCAAACCTCCACCCGCGTTTATCCTAACTGGCTCGTTAGGGTGGTCTCTCTCTTCAATCCAGCTGCAAGAGGCATTGTTTCTCAACTAGGAAAAACGATCCACAGCGTAGATGATAAAGGTACTCACTTACTGGATTGGCAGCCTAGAAGCAGGGAAAAGGCTGTGATAAGTGCGGCGAGAAGTGTGCTGAAGGTATCTGGAGAATAGGCAGGCCTTCACGTCAAAAAATTGATAAGGGTATTCGCAAATGCTTCCGGCTGCTCAATGCAGCTAATGTGGCGGGCAGCTAAGACCACCAGCTCACTATTCGGGATTTTTTCCTTCATA
>JBCCLI010000468.1:0-4868 GCA_039026975.1 Bacteroidota bacterium
ATGCCTATGCTTCAAACAGCCGAGATAGTAGCTAAGCGTTATAATATTTCCAGAGATAAGCAGGATGAATACGGCTACCAAAGCCAAATGCGTACAGCTGCTGCCCAGGAAGCAGGAAAATTTGATGATGAGATTATCCCCGTAACAGTTACTAAGGGGATTATGAATAAAGAAACCAAAGAGATCCGTTTTGAGGAAGTTACCCTCACTAAGGATGAAGGCAACCGTCCCTCTACCACCATGGAAGGCTTAAGTGGGTTAAGACTGGTTAATGAAGGGGGAACCATAACTGCAGGGAATGCGAGCCAGCTTTCTGATGGAGCTTCTGCTTGTGTGTTAATGGATGCTAAACTAGCAGAACAGAGAGGGCTGGAACCCTTAGGTGCCTACAGAGGAATAGCTGTCGCAGGATGTGAGCCAGATGAAATGGGCATAGGCCCTGTCTTCGCTGTACCCAAACTGCTGAAAGCGCACGGGTTAAAGATGGATGACATTGACTTATGGGAACTGAATGAAGCCTTTGCGGTACAAGTCCTCTATTGTCAGGAAAAACTGGGTATCCCTAATGAGCTAATGAATGTAAATGGGGGCGCTATCTCTATAGGGCATCCTTATGGGATGACCGGCTCCAGAATGGTAGGCCATGCCCTGATTGAAGGAAAAAGAAGAGGCGCCCAATATGTGGTATGTACCATGTGTGTAGGAGGAGGAATGGGAGCTGCAGGTTTATTTGAAGTATACTAGGACAGTATTTCCCCACTGTTAAAACGGTGGGTTCATAATTTTTTATAAACCCACTATTTTAATGGTGGATACTAACATTAACCACGACTATCTACTACTATGAAAGCCATTATATGCGAGTCCTATGGACCTCCTTCCAACCTGAAATATCAGGAAATAGCGGATCCCACACCTAAGGATGATGAGATCCTAATTCAGGTAAAAGCCTGTAGCATTAACTTTCCTGATACCCTCATTATACAAGGTCTCTATCAGTACAAACCAGCTCTTCCATTCTCCCCAGGAAGTGATATAGCGGGTGTTGTGGAAGCGGTAGGAGAAAAAGTAAAAGGGTTTAAAGTTGGGGATGAAGTGGTAGCTACTGTTTCTCACGGAGGATTTGCTGAGAAAATAGCTGCCAAAGCTAAAATGTGTATCCCTAAGCCTGCAGGGATGGATTTTGTCCAGGCAGCATCCTTTCTGATGGCCTATGGAACCAGCTTTTATGCCTTAAAAAATAGGGCAAGGCTCAAGGAAGGGGAAAGCATGTTAGTAATGGGTGCTTCTGGAGGGGTAGGCTTAACAGCGGTAGAATTAGGTAAGCTGATGGGCGCACGCGTGATAGCTGCTGCTTCCACACCTGAAAAGCTGGATCTATGTAAGCAGTATGGGGCAGATGAAACCATTCTCTACAGTGAGGAAGACCTGAAAACACGTACCAAAGAACTTACTGAGGGCAAGGGAGTAGATGTGATTTATGATCCAGTAGGGGGTCCATTTGCTGAACCTGCTCTACGCGCCATAGGCTGGGAAGGGAGATATTTAGTCATAGGATTTGCGGCCGGTCAAATCCCTAAGATCCCCTTGAACCTCACCTTATTAAAGGGTTGCCAAATAGTAGGTGTATTTTGGGGTGCATTTGCACAGAAGTTCCCGGCTCAGAACATGCAGTATATGATGCAACTGTTGACCTGGTTTAATGAAGGAAAGCTTAAGCCCCATATACATGCTACTTATTCTCTTGAGAATGCCCCAAAAGCCCTGGAAGAAATGGCTGCCAGAAAGGTAATGGGGAAAGTAGTGGTTACTATGTAAGTAAATCCATGAGCAAATTATACTTTTTTCGTCATGCCCAAGCCTCATTTGGGAAAGATGATTATGATGCCCTTTCTCCTAAAGGAGAGGAACAGTCTCTCCAGCTAGGTAAGTATTTAGTGGCGAAAAAGATTGTCTTTCAGCAGGTATTTGTAGGGCCATTGAAGCGGCAACAGCATACTTTTGAGTTGGTGAAGAGTGTGTATGATACACATGGGGTGCCTATACCTAAACCCATAAACGTAGAGGGACTAACAGAGCATCAAGGGCCTGAGGCAGTAGAAATTATGATGCCCAATTTGCGAGAGATAGCTCCCTTTAAGCAGTTTATAGCTGATATTCAGGCTAACCCCAAAAGAATGAAAGCTAACCGCTTACTCATATTTCAGCAGTTTATGCACCAGTGGGTAGAAGGAAAGTTCGAAGTAGAGGGAGTGGTAGCATGGAAAGACTTTCGTGAGAATGTACGTGAGGGGCTACATACCATACTGACTGCCACTGGTTCAGGAGAAACCAATGCTGCCTTTACCTCCGGAGGAACCATCAGTGCCATAGCTGCTGAGGCCCTGAATATAGGGGATGAGAAAAGTGTGGCTTCCCTCAATTTTTCTATCCGAAATACATCCTTTACTACCTTCTTATATTCTAAGAATAACTTCAATCTGCTGGGCCTAAATGAAATCCCCCATTTGGAAGACCAAATGATAACCTTTGTGTAGGAATCACGATAGCCAGACAGCTTTGTTGATTCTTAAGTCGGTGATCAATATAAAACGATAAACGAACTTGCCTTATGTATGACATCCTTCGTAGTCAGGTAGTTATTTAATTAGCATCAATAATAGTGGAATCTCTTCGAGAGTATTGACTAAGAACCTTGAAGAGGTTCCAGTAGTAAGATTTATAGGTAATTAACAGAATGATCCAGAAGGGATCAGACCATTACATGATAGATCGATTTAATTTGGCTACTCACTAAAAGAATTCTCTACATCCTACTAAGCATATCCTATGAACATCAGTCCATTCAAACTAGAGAGATACTTTACTAAGTACGAGTTCACGGCTGCTTATTCTCTTTGTAACTCTGACTGTGAAGCCATGACTATAGCAGAGGTATTGGCGCTGGAAGAAGGAGCAGAAGAGAAATTTCACCAACAATGGCTGGGATATACGCAAACCCAGGGACATCCGGAACTGAGACAGGACATCTCAGTAATATATGATGGGACTTCTCCTGAAGACCTACTGGTATGTACAGGCGCGCAGGAGCCTATTTTTCTCTTTTGTGAAGCCATCCTTCAAGCGGGGGATGAGGTAATAGTCCAGACACCCTGCTACCAGTCCCTAAAATCTGTACCTCAAAGTATAGGATGTAAAGTGGTAGAATGGGAGGTCTCTTATAAGGGAAGTATCCCCAGTTTTGACCTGGATGTACTGGAAAAAATGGTTAATGAACATACCCGAGCCATTTTTTTAAATACCCCTCATAATCCTACCGGCTATCACTTCACAACAGTAGAACAGGAACGTATCATACAAATAGCCAGAAAATATAAAGTCATTCTCTTTTCTGATGAAGTGTATAGAGAGCTGGAAGCAGAACCGAGCTGTAGGTTGCCGGCCATGGCTGATGTATACGAACATGGGGTATCTCTAGGTGTCATGTCTAAAGCCTATGGATTACCTGGCCTAAGGATAGGCTGGATAGCTTCCAGAAGAAAAGACTTGCTGGAGAAAGTGGCTATTCTCAAGGAATATACCAGCATGTGTAACGCTGCTCCTTCTGAGTTCCTGGCTGGAGTAGCTTTGAGAAACAGGAAGCAGATTTTAGCACGTAATCTTGGGATTATCCAGCAAAATATGCAGTTGTATACTGCCTTCTTTAAGAAATATACGGCTCTATTCTCATGGTATAAACCTATAGCGGGGCCTATTACCTTTGTGAACATGTTATTCTCTCAGGATGATGCCGCCTTTGCTAAGCATGCATTGGAAAAACAGCAGCTCCTTTTACTGCCGGGAGAAGTGTATGATTATCCAGGATTCTTTAGAATAGGGCTAGGGCGAAAAGGAATTTCGGAGGCCTTAGAACAATTTGATATCTTTCTGGCAAAACATGTAATTGAGGCATGAGACAGATTTCCTTTGAAGAGATTAAGTCAGTAGTAAAAGTAGAGGATTTATTTGAACCTATCCGTCGGTCATTTATAGACTATACTACCCCAAGACTTATAGGTATACCGGCCAGTATGCTGTATTTCTCCGGAGATGCTGATGTACACATTAAGTCAGCAGCCTTAGAAGGCTATGAATATTTTTCCATTAAGGTAGCCTCTATGTTTCCTGATAATATAGAGATGAATCTTTCTCCCTACAGTGGAGCTATTTTTCTCTTTGATGCAAAAACTGGAGAACCCAGAGCTATCCTGAATGATAGAGGATACCTGACAGACTTACGGACAGCTGCCGCGGGTGCTTGTATTACGGACTTTGCCGCACCTCATGAGGCTAATAAGGTAGCTCTTATAGGGACGGGTATGCAAGCCTGGCATCAGCTCCTTGCCCTTGATAAGCTTAGGAGAATAGAACATCTCATCATTTACGGTAGGAGTAAAGATAAAGCTAAGGCTCTAGGAAATAAGTTTCAAAAAGCCTTACCTGACCTGACTTTCTCAGTAGCTCACTCCGCTGAACAGGCGGTAAAATCCGCGGAGATTATCCTTGCTACTACTTCCAGCAAATCCCCCATAGTGAAAGGGGAGTGGCTCAGCAAAGGACAACACATTACGGCTGTAGGGGCAGATGATACCCACAAGCACGAGATAGATGCTGGCTGTTTTGAAAAGGCAGATGTCATCTTTCTGGATAGCCTGGAGTTGAATTTACAGTATGGTGAGTATTCACATGCTATCCTCAAGGACCCTGCTTTGGTGGAAAAAACCATGGAGTTTGGTCAGGCATTCCAGCATGAAGCCCCAAATGATCCAAATACCATTAGTGTAGCTAAGCTAGTAGGAGTAGGGGTACAAGACTTGGCTGCTGCTACC
>JBCCLI010000469.1:0-4860 GCA_039026975.1 Bacteroidota bacterium
ATTTTCCTCAGTCCCCACTCGTAGGTTCGCATTGATGGCTCTACGGATAAGGGCTTCACTGGTAAAGCGTTCATCTTTCAGGGTAACTGCTAATTGGGGAAGAGCCTCTTCTATGGAAAAGTCATCATTGATGGCACGGGCCGCTTCAGCTACTATGTATTCCTCTTCATCTTGTAGAAAGCAAGCCACTCCAGGGTCTTCCATTCTCCTTAAAGCTACTACGGCTGCTATCCGGGCAGACCTGTTGGGATGGCTACATAGAGAGGTAAGCTTATCTACATCTCCTATTCTCCCAAGGGCTATCATGCCTGCATGTCTTAGCCACTGGTCTCTGTCTGCATTCTCTATCATTACCTCAATGATGGGGGTGGTACCGGCCTTGTCTTTAGTACGACCAAGGGCCTCTACGGCAAACATCTTTACCCTAGGGCTTTTATGCTTCAATAGTTGTAGCAACTCATCTGAAGCGCCCCAATAGCGTACATCTCCAATGATCTTAGCTGCCTGGGCCTGAATTTCATCATCTCTATCTCCGAGAAGGGGTACGAGCACCTCTGCTTGTTCCTGCTTCTTTCTCCCCAACTGGCCTATGCCCCAGATAGCGTGTATTCTAGCTAATTGATCTGCCTTGGGGGAGGTAGCTACTTCTGTGAGCACCTTATATCCTTTCTTGCCTCTCTTTACTAATTCAAACTGCGCCTTTTGGCGGACACGCATATCTTCTTTAGCCAGGTAGGTAGACAATTCTTCCAAAGTGGATTCTCCAAAATTACTAGCCAGTAAGCGCTTGGTCTCTACCCTCGCCAATGCATTCTCCTCTCCAGGCACATCTAACTTCCACAATCTGCCCTCCTGATTAGTATTCCACCCCATAATCCAGTCTGAGAAGTATAGGGCCCCATCAGGTCCAAAATCCAATCCGGTAGGGAGCAGGCCCTTAGCTACTTGTTTGGTTTCTTGCAAAGCAAAGCCCGCTCCATTAGGTTCCAGGGTAAACGCATGAAGAGGAGAATTGGCGGGTGTTCCTCTAAATTCGGCTACAAAGAAATGATCTTTCCACTCACTGCTGAGGGCTGTTCCAGGATTATAAACGAGTCCTGTAGGACCATTTACATAATTCTCTATGCAAGGCAGAAAGTAAGCAGCCTGCCCATCCCAGCGAGGGGTATGCATCTGCTCATCCATCCATACTTTATAGGTGTTATTATCTGGATCCGTATACTTCCCAAACTGCCAGTTGATACGCCATCCGGTATCTGATCCATCTATCAAATACACCAGCCGCTCGCGTTCCCCTCGGTGGTCACCATCATTATCTTCGGAGATGAGATTCCCGTACTTATCAAAGGTAAACTCATGAGTATTTCTCACTCCCATAGCAAATACTTCAAAATTACTCCCATCTGGATCACACCTAACTACTACCCCTCTATTAGGATATTTCCATTGCTTTCCTTCCTTATCCACTACATTCATCCCTATATCTCCTATTCCCCACCAGATTCTCCCATCAGGCCCCATTTTAGCTCCAGACATTCCGTGTGCCCCGAACCCTATATGAACCCCAAATCCATGGCTGATAGATTCCTTTCTGTCTGCTACCCCATCTGCATCATCATCTCCTGTCCGCCACATATCTGGCCCCACAGGAATAAATACCTCTCCATCATACACCTCAATCCCATTGGCTAAGTCTGTTATTTCTTCATGAAAATCTACCAGGTAACGCTGCGCCCGATCTGCAACCCCATCTCCACTCTTGTCTTCCAAAAACCATACTTCCTCTTTTTCTACCGTAAGATCACGCCAGTCCTTGATGCTATCCTTGTTCAGATCTTCCAGGAACTTTTCACTAACCTCATTATGTGTAGCAAAAGTTTCACGTATAAAGGCCCGCCTATCCTCCACTGACTGAAAGGAAATAGATTGGGTCATCCAGTCTCTGTGTCCACGAATGTCAAACTCCGAGTTCGTAAGCCGGTTGGCCTGCACATAAAATACTCGCCCGTCATTATCTATGCTGATGGCCACTGGATCATTGATGAGCGTATCTGAAGCCCAGAGGCTTAAATCAAGTCCATCCGCTAATTCTACTGCGGACTCTTTCCTGATAGACTCTGCCTGGGATCTAGCCTGTGTGGGTTCTATTTGTAATATCAATAGATCATACAGATTTTGTGGAGGAGTAGAACAGGAGAATGCACCTACCATCAAGATGATGACAGATAGATGGATAGTAGTCAATTTCATAGGTCCTTCTTTCTTAGATTATATTGAAAAAATACTATATATCTTTAGTTTTTCACAACTCCTGGTCGAAATGATCAAAAAATTCTTATAAATAAGATGTTTCTTTTCCCCAGAATTACTGCTAACACCAACTTAAGGATGTGCTTTTTCTACCCTGAAACCGTAGCAAGCTATTCCCAGAAAACAAAGTAGAGGAAGGATAAAGGAAAAGTTTACTTCTGGTACTCCCAGTATGCGAATATCTGTATATCCCACTCCTCCTATGTCCAGTATAAGTCCCTGAAGGGCCGGCATTAAGGCTCCTCCCACTATGGCCATTACAAGTCCTGCTGCCCCTACTTCCTTATCATCAGCTAGTCCTTCAAGCGCTACCCCATAAATGGTGGGAAACATGAGGGACATACAAAAGGATACCATCACTAAGCTATATAAACCCAACATACCTTGAATGAAAATGGTTCCCAGGGTGAAAGCCATAGCCCCTATGGCCAGGTATAGGAGTAGTTTCCCTGAAGAAATATACTTGAGAAACCAGGTACAGATAAATCTTCCCACCATAAAAACACCCAATGCCCAATAGGCATAGGTAACGGCAGCCTGATTATTTATCCCAAGTGTTTCTGCATACTGGTAGATGTAAGTCCAACACATGATCTGAGCCCCCACATATAGCACCTGCGCTAGTACGCCCTCCCTGTATTTTGGTAGGCGGATCAGCCGCCTAATGGAGGCGAGCATTTTCACTTTTCCCTGATTAGAGGTAGCCTCCGGCATCTTAGCCACCAAGATGACTACAAACATGAGCAGTACAAAGATTCCCAAAGCCACATAGGGATCACGTATCACAGCTAGGTCTGAGGTCTTGATGACAGCTTTTGCAGACTCAGAAAGGGTTCCGTATATCTCATTCCCCTCTGTGTCCAGGTCATCAGATTGAAGAGCCCCTAAAATGAAGGTCTGCGCCACAAAGAGACCAGAAAGGGCACCCATGGGGTTAAACGACTGGGCGAGGTTTAGTCTTTGGGTAGCAGTTTCTTCCGCTCCCATGGAAAGAATATATGGATTGGCGGTAGTTTCCAGGAAGGCTAATCCGAAAGTGAGAATGTATAAGGCCATGAGAAAAAACACATAGTTCTCAAAGGCAGCAGCAGGATAAAAGAGAATGGCACCTACTGCATATAATCCTAAGCCAATCAGAATCCCCGTTTTGTAAGAATACTTTTTTACAAAGAAAGCAGCAGGTAAGGCCATGGTAAAATATCCCCCATAGAAAGCTAGCTGCACCAGAGAAGCCTGAAAATTATCCAGCTCTAGAATCTTCTTAAAGGCTGACACCATAGGGTTAGTAATATCATTCGCAAAACCCCATAAGGCAAAGAGGGAAGTGATAAGGATAAAGGGAATCAACACCTTTTTACTTACTACCGGAATCTGAGGAGTATTCATAGCTTAGTGTAGGGTATTTAGGGACCTGTCCAGATGAACATAGCCTCCATCTACAAAGAGGTGCTGGCCAGTAATGTGCGCTGCACGTTCAGACAATAGGAAAAGGACCATATCTGCTATTTCTGTAGGCTTGGTCATTCTCTTTTCCAGGGGAATCTGATGCTGAATATCTTCCAGTTTTTTTCGGGGTTCCGGGAAAGAATTAATCCATTGCTCATACATGGGGGTGAATACTTCTGAAGGGACTATGGCATTTACTCGAATTTGGTAGGAGAGCAGTTCCACGGCCCATTCTCGTGTAAGGGCAAGAATAGCCCCCTTAGCTGCTGCATAAGCAGAGGTCCCCCCTTGTCCGGTAAGAGCGGTCTTAGAACTTATATTGACTATGCTGCCCCGCGTTTGCTTAAGATAAGGAAGGGCAAAGTGGGCCAGAAAAAAATAGTGATGGAGATTTCTGTCAAGTGATTGCATCCATTCTCCAGGAGACCCATTCTCTAAGCTTATGCCATCATTTACCCCTGCATTGTTGATCAGGCCATCAATTCTGGAAATTTGGGCTACCACCTGTTCTACTACTTCCTGACAACTTTCTGCTTGATTAAGCTCTTTTTCAATGGCTAGACAAGGAGACCCTTTCTGATTTAACTCCTGACAAAGAGCAGCTGCACGCTCTCCATTTTTCTCTACTATAATGGGTATACCTCCCTCAGCAGCTATGCCTCTGACTATGGCTTCCCCTATACCTGACGCACCCCCACTAACGATAAATACCTTATCCCTTATTTCTAGTTCCATGCTATTCCCTTAAGTTATAAGCCTTAACAGCGTTTATCCCAAAGATATTCTCTTTCTCCTCGGAGGAAAATCCTCCAAAGAATTTATGAATGATTTCGTATACCTGCTGATAAGAATCAGCAGCCAATAGACAAACAGGCCAATCTGATCCAAACATGACCCGGTCCGGTCCGAATGCCTCCACCGCTACTTCCAGGTAAGGTGCTAGCTGATCATACTTCCAGGAAGCCCAATCAGCTTCCGTAACCAGACCGGATAACTTGCAGTAAAGGGTAGGATATCTTGCCATTTGTCGGATTCCCTCTTGCCAGTTCTGACTCATTTCTCCAGATAGATCCGGTTTCCCAAGATGATCCAATATAAAGGTAC
>JBCCLI010000470.1:0-4857 GCA_039026975.1 Bacteroidota bacterium
ACTCACAAAGTGGTTATTCTGATGTGCATGAATTTCCATCTGGACTATCTCACAGCTCTGATTCGCCAGGAACCATGAAACGCCCCATATCAGCCCTCCGAGTAACAATACTGCTCCAGTATAGATCACCACGCTTTTCACACCCATACGTAGCTTACCCAGCTGCATTTGTCCCAGATCAGCTTTGCGCTTCTGCTTTTCAGCCTGATAATCTTCCAGGGGTCTGTTTTGACGAACCTGCCTGCTAGGTTTATTGATTGTTATGATGGCCATACTTCTCAGTTAACCACTTGTTAATTGTTATTACTTCTTTATCTATGTCTCCTGCTCCTAAGGTCAGGAGAACGGTATCTCTTGTAATCCACTCTTCTAGTGTGTACTGTAACAGCTTTCTTTCCAGGTGCTTAGCTTCTGCTCCTTTTACATACTTGAGAATTGTCTGATGTGTGATCCCAGGAATAGGTTTTTCTCTCGCTGGATAGATACTCATGATACCTACCTTATCTGCCCTGCTTAGTGCTTCTCCAAACTCCTGCTGGAAATCCTGTGTTCTTGAAAACAGGTGTGGCTGGAAAATGACAACCACTTCTCTTGTAGGAAAAATTTCTTTTACTGCCCCTAAGACTGCTTGAATCTCTGCTGGATGGTGGGCGTAGTCATCTATATATATCAGGTTTTCATTCTCCCAGACTCTGTCCATTCTCCGGTAAATCCCCTTAAAGCTTTTGACTGCATTAGGAATTAATTCTACATTGGCTCCGGCAGCTAATGCCATGGCTATGGCAAGGGTCATATTCTCCACATTATGCCTACCTGGCAGGGGGAGTTCCAGCTTGTTAAATCGCCTTTTCCCATCACTCCAGCTGAAGAACATCCTCCATCCATCACTCTCTATGTCAGTAGCTTGTATATCTCCGGATTCTATTCCATAAGAATAAATAGACTTTTCTACTTGAAACTGGCTACGCAGACTTTCATGAATGAAAAGTGCTCCTGTTTCATTCCGTTGGGCAGCAAATACGCTGAAAGCATTTACCAGGGATTCACCATCTCCATAGATATCCAGATGATCCGCATCCATAGCTGTGATAGCGGCTATCTCCGGATAGAGCGTGAGAAATGACCTGTCAAACTCATCTGCCTCAGCCACTATCCAATCTGACTTTCCTATGGACAGGTTGGAATTCAGGTTATGAGAAATCCCTCCCAGAAAAGCACTGGCATCTACTCCGCATGCTAACAGCAGCTGTGTCAGCATAGTAGTAGTGGTCGTTTTCCCATGGGTTCCTGCTACTGCTAAACATTTAAAAGCTTCACTTAGCATGCCCAGTACCTTGGCTCTTTTGATAAAAGGAAGGCCTGTTGCCAGTGCTTCCTGATGCAAAGGATGATCAGCTTTAATGGCAGCTGTATAGACAATCATATCTGCTGATCTCATAGAAGAAATGCTAGCCTCCATCTCATAAAAGACAGTAGCTCCTTCCTCTTTGAGGGAACGTGTGAGCTTAGTAATTTGCCCGTCGTAGCCTTCTACCTCCTTGCCCTTATGAAGGACAAATCTGGCTATGGCACTCATTCCTATTCCTCCTATCCCCAGGAAGAAAATCTTCCGGGCTTGATTCCAGGCATCCAGCATACTATTCGCTTCTGCCTTTCCCCTCATCGCTGTTTCAGTACGTCAAAGATCTGATCAACTATTTCTTTAGCGGCATCATGTTTTTCGATGCCTGCGATCTTAGTTTTCATATTTGCCAGCCTGTCAGTATCCGTTAAGAGACTGATAGCTTCAGCTGCCAGTTTTTCTTCCGCCTGCACATCCTCTAGCAAAAATGCTGCTCCCTTATCAGATAGAGATCTGGCATTTTTGGTCTGATGATCTTCTGCCACATTAGGAGAAGGCACCAGAATAGAAGGCTTGGAAAGGTCTATCAACTCTGAAATGGTACTCCCTCCTGCCCTACTTACCACCAGGTCAGCTGCACTGTAGGCCGTAGCCATATCATCTATGAATGCCATTAGCTTTACAGAAGTATGCCCCGGAAAGCTGGCTGATAGACTTGGGTAGTATCTTTTTCCACTTTGCCACATGAGCTGCACACCATTCTCTACCAGGTTCTGCCACCCATTCTTCCAAGCATTATTCAGCCTTAGTGCTCCCAAACTCCCTCCTAAACTCAGCACTACCGGTTTTTCTGGATCCAGACCCATAGTCTTGATAGCTTCTCCTCTAGGGCTTAGCTCAAACTTTCTGATAGGATTTCCGGTAATGACAACTTTCTCTTTATTGAAATAACGGCCGGCAGCTTCATTTCCCAGCAGAATCTTTTCTGCCTTAGGTGCTAACCATTTATTCACTAAGCCTGGATAGGCATTTTGTTCACATATGATCAAGGGAATACCTGCTCTGCTGGCCACTCTTCCCATAGGCCCACTGGCGTATCCTCCTACCCCCACTACCGCTTCCGGTTGGAAGTCTTTTCTAATTTTGTTGGCTTGAATCTGACTAACGACCAGCTTCACTGGGAATGACAGGTTCCGAACAATATTCTTCAAGCTAAGCTGTCTGTGGATTCCACTAATCCAAACTGCCTTTATCTCAAAGCCCTGCTTAGGCACTAGCTCCATTTCCATTCCGCCTTCCGCTCCTACAAACAAGATTTCCGTCTCAGGATCACGACGTCTCAGCTCCCTGGCGATAGATACCGCTGGGAAGATGTGGCCGCCTGTGCCCCCTCCAGAAATGATGATATGTAGTTTCTTCTGGCTCATTTAATGGCTATCTGAAGATTTTGACTTCTTTTTCTGGTTTTTGCTGGTGTATTCTCCAGTACATCTCTACTCACACTTAGAATTATCCCAAGGGAAACTGCCGTGAACAGAATAGAGGTACCTCCCATACTGATCATAGGCAGAGTAAGTCCGGTGATAGGTAGCAGCCCTACGGTTACTCCCATATTAATGACAGCTTGTAAAACCAGGAGAAAGGCCAGCCCTGAAGCCATCAATGCCCCAAAGGTTTTACTCATGGAGGCTATGCTCACACACCTGAACAGTAGGAGCAGGTATAAGACCAGCACTACAATTCCGCCTACTAATCCATATTCTTCTATGATGATGGCATACACAAAGTCTGCATGTGCATGCGGTAAAAAGTTTCTTTGAGAACTCTTTCCTACTCCTTTCCCCAGTAATCCACCGGTAGCAATGGCAATATTCGCCTGGGTAGTCTGATAATTTCCATCATACTCACTATCACTTATTCTTTCTACATAATCATTCATCCTGCTTTTCCATGTCTGCGATCTTTTAGCAGTAGTGAAAAGTACCATGACTGCAAATCCTCCTACCATGAACAGCATAGCTAAATAGCGGGTGTCTACCCCTGCGATGAACATGATCATCATGCTGGTTACAAACATTAAGGCAGCTGTACTCAAGTCGGAAGGAGCAATTAGGCCACATATGACTGTTACCCAGAAAAGGGCGGGAAGGAAACCTTCTGTAAAGTCCTTAATCACATCCTGTCTCTGGGTGAGTAGCTTAGCCAGGTAAATGATGAGCGTAATTTTAGCTAGTTCTGAAGGCTGGAAAGACTGCCCAAAAATGGTTACCCAGCGAGCAGCTTCATTAATTTCACTTCCCTTGAGAATAGTATATAGTAATAAGGGGATGGTGACTACCAATAAGATCTGGGTGATACGGGCAAAAATACGGTAGTTCAACAGATGCACCACATACATGACCCCAAAGCCCATAATCAGCTGAATGATATGGGTCAGCATATAGTATTCTGTATTCTCTCCTGCCTGTCTAAATGATAATGCACTGGATGCACTATAGATAGCCAGTAGGCCTACTACTGCCAGTGAAAAGATCAATAACCAGATGATCTTATCTCCTTTAATCCTATGTAAAAGCCACTTGATCATGTTTTAGTTACTAAGTGATGCTTTCCATTTTTCTACTTCAGCACGAAACTGCTCCCCTCTGTCTATATAGTTTTTGAATAGGTCAAAGCTTGCGCAGGCAGGAGATAAGAGTACTGTTTCCTCTTTATCAGCCTGACTAGCGGCTAAGGCTATGGCCTCTTCCATGCTATTAGCTTGAAACACATTTTTCTTGAACTGCCGGGAGAATGTATCATACCCTTTGCCGAGTACGACAATAGCCTTCACTTTCTCTTCCACCAGGTCCAGAATGCCACTGTAGTCATTTCCTTTATCTACTCCACCTACTATCCAAATCACAGGCTCATCCATACTCTCCAGGGCGTAAAAGACTGCTTCCACATTGGTAGCTTTGGAATCATTAATGAACCGGACTCCGTCTACCCTCTCGATAGTCTCTAACCTATGTGGGATAGGGTCAAAATCAGCTAAGCCTTCTGTGATTTGTTCATGGCTAAGTCCGTATTCTTTCAGTGCTAGAATGGCGGCCATGATATTCCTCACATTATGCTTACCTAAAAGCTTCCAATCTGACGGAGACCAACTCTCCCCACTCGACAGTTTTACTTTTTCTCCCTCCCACCATGCTGCGGTATCCTCAGCTTTACTTTCTCCAAACCTCTGCACATTAGCTTTTAGCTGCTCATTTTCCATCAACTCCTTAATCAGAGGAGTATCAGCTTCACAGATGAACATGTCCTTATCCGTCTGATTCATGGAAATTCTCATTTTAGTTTTCCCATAGGCTCGAATATCCCCCTCATACCTATCAAGATGGTCCGGCGTAACATTCAGTAAAAGCGCTATATGCGGATGAAAGCGGTCGATATCTTCCAGTTGGAAGCTGCTTAACTCTAGCACATAGACTTTCTGCCTTTCCTTAGTCAGTAGTCTGGCAAAACTTTCTCCT
>JBCCLI010000471.1:0-4848 GCA_039026975.1 Bacteroidota bacterium
ACCTTCTAAGGTTTTCTTGAATTGGTTCTTCACAAGCCCCCCCATGAAGGCGGGTTTGGTTCGGAAGTTGAATTCATAGCCGGCAGTGGAGGTGCCATCACCGTTATCTTTTACCGAATAAATGGCATATGAATTATCTATATCCAGGGGGAACTTCTGGGCTCCCAGCAGAATGTTCTTCATCTTCATGTTTTCCTCGTCTATGTATTTGATGGTCTCGTGGGACCAGCGAGTACTTTTTTCGTTGAAGTAACACTTGCGCTGAGCACCCTCTACCCCTTCCAGGGAGCCTGATACGTAGTTAGAGGCAAAGATGTAGGGAGAAAAGTTGGAGATCTCTCCATAGTCTTTTACCATGGCTTTCCACACTCTTTCAGCAGGTGCCTTGATCAGTCGGGTAACCTTTAAGGTTTTATAGGGCTTACTCATGCTTTGAGCATGTAGCTCTCCTTTCCCCGTCCAAAAGAGGATGGACAGGCTTGCCATCCATAATGAGATTCGCATGTTAGTTGGGATTAATAGATAAATTCTTCAGAAACGATCTTGCCGTTATCTACCTTATAGAGGCAGATTTCACTTAGATGGAAATCATTCCCATCCTTCATTTTGGCTTTGACTATGTTAGTAAAGGCTATGTGAGAATCTGTAACTATAGGTACTGACATTTCCCTGCTAATTAGTTCAGAGATTCCCTGGCTCAGGGTTCCCACCTTTTCTTTGATAGCTGGAACACCTTTCACTTCTGCCAGGCCCATTTCAGCTAGTTGAGGCTCCATGGCAACGGCATTCTCATGGAAGAGCTCGTCATATGCTGTGAAGTATTCGCCTGCTTTTACCAGTTCGTGCAAGCGATTGGCAATTTCCTGATTGGTCATTTTCTTATGAGTTAAATAATTAAGTTTTGTTGATTAGACACAGCCTTTGGGCAGGTGTTACAGTTCCCATGCTGATTTTTGAAAAGTAAACTGAGTTAAGCTACAGCCTTTGCATGTTTAGCCATTTCCTTGGCTTTAGAAGGACTTGGATTTCCCGTCTCTACATAGTGTGTGAAGTCTTCCAGCACTGTGCTAACTACCTTCTTAAGTTGGAATCCCATCATAGGTCCCATGATGGCACCCATAATACCTTTGGTTTCTATCACCAGATGCATATGAACTTGGGTCTTATTTCCAAGTGGGCTTAGGCTCCATTGGTTTTTACCCACTTCCACGAATCCCGGAAAGCCTTTTACTACTTCATACACCAGTATATAATTCTCTGGATCAAATACTCGTATCTCCTCAGTGAGATCTCCCTGTGAGGTTTTGCAGGCTCTGCTGCTGAAGGGAGCATCCGCCAGCGTAGGAGTGCCAAAGCCTTCAGAATGGAAAAGTCCTCCAGCCCATTTGTAGGCTTCTCCGTATTGGTTACCCAGTATTTCCCATACTTCTTCTATGGGTTTATTGACGACAGCGGTTTTGATAAATTCCATGATGATATTCTTAATGATTATGTTGAAATCACTAGTTGGATACATGGAATCAGGAAGTGTTACAAAAGCGGAAAAGGCCTCCCTGTTTTCAAGGAGGCCTCTGGTCTAATATAGGGGGGACTAAAAGTCAATTGTTTCCAAAGTATTTGAGAATGTCCTTATCGTTCAGAATCTCTGAGATAAGGGTTTCCTTTTTGAATGTTGTCTTAGCGGGATGATCCCTGTACAGCTTATTGACCTTTTTTACCATCATTTCTCTTACCTGTACGTGCGCTTCCTCTACATAATCCGCTATTTGGTGTCGGTAGCCTACATTAAACTGCATATTTTTCTTATCCAGCTTCCCCAATTTTTTAAGTGCTTTCGCTTTTTTAGGGCATCTGCAGGGGTTATCTGGATTGACCAAGCCACACTTATTGTTCATATAATTGTGTAGGTCCTTTCTGGCTCGGTGAAGTTTGACCCTGAAGTTCTGGGGAGATAGATGAAATATTTCTGACCCAAGCTTATGGTCTATCCCGAAGATATCTCCTAGTATGTAAATCAACCGCTGTTCTCTGTTCAGGCACATGAGCATACCCGAGAGACACCTTATTTGCATCTCTTTTGAAAGCTCCTGATAGGTGATTTCTTCCTCAGAGGTTAAGTCAGGATTAGGGATGGAGTCCAGCTGGTTTCCATATTCTTCAAAAGAGCTGACTACTTTCTCCATCTTCCTTCTCTTGGACTGGAGAAACTCATTTACCACTATTCTGTATAGCCAGGTTCTGAAGGAGCTTTTGAAGTTAAATTGTGCCAACTTGGTGATTACTTTCAGCAGCGTTTCCTGGGTGAGGTCCATGGCATCATTAGGATCATGGGCCATTTTCCAGGCTACATTATAGATGAAAGGCTGGTGGATATGCACAAGCTCATCCAGGGCCTTTCTGTCCCCTTCCAGGGAAGCCAGAACCAATTCTCGATTTTTTTCTTCTGAATAGGTAGATGAAAGCGGATTCTTCATGTAAACACATTTACGCTTAGATGCCTAATACCTGGAAGTGTTACAAGAATGAATAAAAAAAGAAGAAATACCTGCTTAAACGAGCATACAAATAGGCTTGTAAGTTAGTTGGCCTCCTTGAATGAGGTAGTCAGAATACCCAGACAGGTATGTATTCCCTGTTTCATATTTCCGATTCGGATGTTTTCATTTGGGCTATGCTGATTATTATCCATATTGACCATGGGAACTATAACTGTAGGAAGATCCAGGGTATTAATCAAAGGAATGATGGGCACTGTGCCTCCCATAGTACGTATCACTACAGGCTCGTACCCAAAATAGGCTGCCAGCTGCATTCTTACTTTTTGTCCAAACTCAGAATCCGGATCAGTACGGAAAGCATTTACCCCCCGTGAAAAGATAAATTTGGCAATTTTTGGATACTTAAGTCTCTCCTCCTCAGTTGGGTCTCTGTCAATCACATAGTATCCCTGCTTTTCTATATGTCTTTTGACTTTTTGGGTTTGCACCTTGGCATCTGTTTCTGCCACCAACCTGAGGTCCAAGTGGGCGGTGGCATATTCAGGAATCACTGTTTTGAGCCCTTTTCCCTTCCAGGACGTACCTATTTGCCTGACGTTTAGGGAAGGATACTGCATGGATTCCTGATAGGTAGATCCCACTTTCTCCGAAGTATAGATCCCCAATTTCTGGTTTAAGCCTAGGGAATCATAAGGTACGGACCCTAATACCTCTTGTGTTTTTTCATCGATTTTTATTCCAGCGTAATAGTCCTCTACCAATACTCTCCCTTGCTCATCCTTCATGCTTGTCAAAAGCCGAGATAGGCTAAACACCGGATTGGGGACATAGTTTCCATAGTGCCCACTGTGCTGAGGAGTAAAAGCTCCATAAGTAGTAATAGAGCAGGAGGCTATTCCCCTGCATCCAAAGGTAACCGTAGGTTTGTTGGACGTATGTGCCGGTCCATCCATGACGATAAAGAAATCTGCAGCATAACGTTCCTTATACTTCCCCAGGGTAGAAAGAAGGGCATAAGACCCATATTCTTCTTCAGGGTCAAAGATGATCTTGATGTTGAAGGTGGGCGTTTCATTCTCCATCTTGAGAATATTAAGAGCTGTCAGGAGCATGCTGATAGGCGCTTTATCATCAGCTGCAGCCCGCGCGAAAATGCGCCACTCCTCATCAATGTCTCCATCCAGGGCATCCCATTCTATCTTCTTCCATTTTCCGTCTTCTCCCTTTTCTTTCAGCACAGGGGTGAAGGGATGTTCCTGATCCCATGCTTCCGGGTTAATGGGCTGTCCATCAATGTGGAAATAAAAGAGGACGGTTTTATAAGCAGGGTCATAGACTTGCTCAGCCAGTAAGATGGGAAAGGTCTTAGACTCAAGCAGGGTAGTTGTAAAGCCCAATTCACCATACTTTCCAGCTGCCCAGTTGATATTTTTAAGCATAGCCTCTGGGTCTACAGGTGGTAAGTTAGGGATGCTGACAAACTCTTTATGAAGTAATAGGGTGTTTTTGAAATGTGTGTTAACCATTTCTTCATACCGTGATTGTCCGAGAATAATAGCTGGAATGAAAATAAGAGAATATAATAAGCTTAAGCTTAGGACAGATTTCTTGATAGGGTTCATATAGGGTAACATGTTAATGCAAGGATGTATATCTTCCTTTGGCAATTGGGGAAGATATATAAAAAAGAAATTGATATTTCCCTCGAAGGTAAATATCAATGACTAGTTAGGGAAAAAAGCAGGAATAAGGCTTAGCGCTGATAAGCTACCCCTTCAATGGTGAGTAGTTGTACAAAACCTCTGGCATTAGAGGTGACGCGTATGTACTGCTTGAAATAGCCAGGCCTGTCAGGGCTTACAGTTACGATGATTCTCCCGGAGCTACCAGACCTTACTCTTGTAGGTACACACTGACCATTTGTGCAAACACAATTAGTCGAAATCTTACTGATTTGTAAAGATCCACTGCCTACATTCATAAAAGAAAAGGTACGAGTAACATGAGAACCTACTTTTACATACCCCACGCGCTGATTTTTGGATGACCATCGGATTTGAGGGGCAAACAGGCTAAAGGTATTAGATTCATCTGTATCAGCATTCCATGCTTGCCATACAAATAGCGTACTGTCAGGTGAAGGGGAGGAAGGGCTGAGAGTTAAAGTTTGAGCAAAAGCTGAAGTAGAAAGAGCAAGCGTCAGCAACAAAGTTAAGTGTTTGGCTACCATACATAATGTGTGATGAGTGATTAGTGAAATAAAGGTAGCATATACACCCTCCTACACTCAACTACTCTTAATTACATATCTAACAGAATTACTTTTACCTAAAATCGAACTAACTGTTTG
>JBCCLI010000472.1:0-4834 GCA_039026975.1 Bacteroidota bacterium
TTGTCTAAATATCAAGGTTGGTTCAATCTATTCTACTCAACATGACTCCCGGTCGGCAGCCTGTAGCAGCCGTATATTTTCCATATTAGTCCTAAAGACTCCATGCTAGCATTCACTCTAACATGGAGAAATACCTAAATGGACGTGAATGATTTATGTTTCACTCATCTATTTATGGCTGTGCTAAACAGGGATAGCTATATACTGGCTCATCCTGGAAAAGAATGGTAGAAGCTTAGTTCGGCAGATATTTCCCTGGCAACGGATTCTCTTCTGTCTCTCCCAGCCAGTAAATCTGGATGATCCACCACCTGTCTCCATCATGCATAAGCTGAATACTGTTGATGCCTCTTACATAGGGTTCTGTATCAGCAGCTGAGTGGTAGGACTCATAGGTAGTAAAGATATGGCAAAGGCTCCCATAGGTTTCTGTTACTCTGTGGATTTCTTTCTCATAAAATCCATTTTCTTCCAGCCGGCTTCCGAACCGCTCCACATATTCAGCAGGAGTTAGAATGGTGTAAAGGGTTTTCCCTTCTTCCCCTTTTCTGGTAGGGATTAAGCGTGCCTCAGGAATAAATAGATTTTGAAACCTGTCCCAGTCTCTGGCCTCATTCTGCTCTCCGGAAATCACAGCGTATAACACTTCTATGATGGTGTCAATATCCTGGACATCCTTAGCATAATCCTGCGCTACAGCTGCCTGGGGTCCAACTATTATCAGTAAGCAAAAAAAACATAGCGTTCTCATAGGTAGTTTGAGTTAGTGAAGCAGAAAAGATAGCATTTTTTTGGAGTATGCATAAGATGTATGCCATTCCCGGCTTAAGCACCGATTACCGAATTTTTGATAAACTGAAGATAGGTTCACTAACGGTACTTCCATGGCTGCTGCCGGAAAAAGAGGAATCCATCCAGGAATATGGCCAAAGATTGGGCGCCAGCATTCCAGAGGAAGAGGAAATTACCTTAGTTGGCTTTTCTCTTGGCGGCCTATTGGCTCAGGTATTATCACAGACTAAAAATGTCAAGCAGCTAATTTTGATTTCTACCATTTGCCATGATATGGAAAAACCCTTCTGGTTTCCTTTTTTTAAGGTATTTCCTGTCTACAAATGGGTGGAGGGTCAGTCATGGCGGAACAATACCTTTTCCTATATAGCTCCTCTTATTGGGGTACACGATAAGCCATTTAGCTCCCTTATGGAGGAAATGATTCATGACTTCCCCCCCAGCTTAAGAACATGGGCCATAGAGCAGGTATTATACTGGCAAGGCGTTCCAACCCTTCCCCCCACCCTTCGCCTGCATGGAACTAAAGACCAGCTTTTTCCCGCCAATAGCATAAAAAGCGGAGAAAAGATAGCAGGAGGGGATCATTTCATGTTATATTTGAAAGCTGACATAATCAGCCAACACATCCGAGAGACCCTCTCAAAAGATAGCAGCAACAAACAGGAATAATTTATGGGCTTTTTCAGAGATTATTCTCATCTCATTTCTACTAATCCCGCTCGTAAGCATTACGGTATTTCCATTACAGATGTAGACTTTGATGGCAAACCAGAGGCCTTCATTACTGGGTTTGCCTTTCCTAATCAGGTGCTGAAGTGGGACGGCCATCAGTATAATGATATTGCTTCTCCCACCCTGGCTGATCCTAATTCTGCCTCTATAGGCGTGGCGGCAGCTGACATAGATCAGGACGGAAAAGAAGAAATTTATGTGCTGAACACAGATACATACAGGGGAGAAAAACGCACTAGTGATAAGTTGTTCACCCATGGACAAGAATGGGTAGACCTATTTTCCATGGAAAAAAACAGGGAAGCCATCAACCCCACCGCAGGTAGATCTGTGATAGCAGTAGATCGCATTGGTAGAGGAAGGTATGGGTTTTACCTGGCTAACTATGGGGGGCCCATCCGCTTTTATGAGCAAGATCATGAGAACAGGCTTATAGACATAGCACCGCTGATAGGCCTAGATTTCCAGACAGGAGGCAGGTCAGCTGTTTCCTTGCCTATGCTGTCATCCAGGATGGATATTTTCGCGGGTAATGAGTGGGGTCCCAATTATTTCTTCCTAAACCAAGGGGATGGCACTTTCCAGGAAATTGCGGCTGAGATTGGCCTTTCTGATGCCAAACAGCATGCCCGTGGCCTTTCTGTTCTGGATGCAAATGATGATGGAAGAATAGACCTGATATGTGCTAATTGGGAAGGCTACCATAGGCTATTTATTCAGCAGGAAGACGGGGCTTTCATGGATGTAGCTCCTGCCTCTATGGCTGCGCCTTCCAAGGTACGGACTGTTATTGCTGCTGACTTTGATAATGATGGCTACGAGGAAGTCTTTTTCAACAATATAGGTGAGCCTAACAGGCTGTTTAAATACATGGAAGGAGGATGGTTTAAGGTAGACATTGGGCAGGCGCTGGAACCCTTCGGGTATGGGACAGGGGCGGCCGTAGCTGATTTAGATGGGGATGGGGTCCTGGAGTTACTCGTTTCTCACGGAGAGACTGGCTTACAACCCTTAAGCCTATTCAAGGCAGATACATCTACTAATCAATATGTGCGTATTCAACCCTTAACAGCAGCGGGTGCACCTGCAAGAGGAGCCTTTATAAAATTATACCAGCCCGGAAGGGTTCAACTCAAAACCATAGATGCTGGTAGCGGATACTTATGCCAAATGGAAGCTGTAGCCCATTTTGGGTTAGGGAACAGCACAGACATAGAGCTAGTCGAAATTTTCTGGCCAGATGGTAAGAAACTGGAATGGCAGCCGGACCAACTCAATACCCTATATAGGATACCTTATCCTGGGTGATCCATTTTTAATGACTTGTGGTATCGAGAATATCCATTTTATCGCTCACTAGCCTGGGGGTTAGTGAGTGATTAAAAATGAACGATCAATGAGCTTACACTTTGTATGACACCCTATGGGGTCATTTCTTTATGCTTACAGGGCTGATAATGGTATAATCTCTCCGAGATGAATGAATCAGAACCTTGAAGAGGTTCCATTGAAGTGATTCACAGTTATTATAAGAATGACCCAGAAGGGATCAAAGCTAAAGATTACGGATCGATTGAATTTGATCAAACACAAAACCCCAGGCTAGTGGAAAAATATTATTTCCCTAACTGATGGCCTTCACCTTCTCCGTATGGACAAAGAGAATATTCCCCAGATTATCGTAGCCGCCAAACACCTCCTGTTTATCATGCATTACTGCCTTTCCATGGAAACCAATAAGGGTTAGGTCTGCATCCTTGGACTTCTCATTGATAATCGCCTTGGTGCTGGTATGCTCATGGCGGGAAATAAAGACCACATTATTAGGAGAAATGGCTAATCTCCCGGCCCGTATCATATTCTGTAGGTTCTCTTTCTGCTTGGCTATTTCTTTCTCTGGATAAATAGCAAAAATTTTGATCTCTCCTCCTTTCCATTCTGGATGGCCCAGAATAATGTAGGCAAGTAAAATCATGAGGTTTCCATTTTCATAGTCATCCAGGGTAATCCAGATATGGATTTGGTGTTTATAGCCGTATCCTTTAGCGGTACTAGCCAGTATACAGATGTCAAAATCTGCCGCTCGGATGAGGTTGTAGTTGCTAATGATATCCTGGAGTTTTTCCAGGTCATTCCTGGCAAACTCAAAGAGAATCATATTATTATCCTGCCCTGAAATCCCAGGGAGTTGCAGCACCTGAGCTACAGCAGTAGTGTAGGAAGGGCTGATAAGGGTATCCACAAATACATTACTTCTGGAAATTTTTATCCTGTTCAGAAGACGCTTGAGGACTTCCTTGGACTTATGGACGGTCTCCTTGGAGTAGTACCCATCTATCAGATGGATAAAAGTTCCAAATCCATACCTATACGAGATGAACCTCACCATATCAAATGGCGACATCCGCAAAAAGGAGTCTCTGGAAATACAGACCATAGAAGGCACCCAGTATTCTTCATCTTGTTCTTCTTCAGTTACAGCAGCAGACTTTTGTAGGGTTACCCTTAGGGTTCTACTGATTTGGAAGATCACCCCTTGGAATATTCTGACCATCCCCTTCTGGGAAGGATTATAATTACTGACCCAAAAATAGATAGCTACCATCAGCACAATAGATCCTATGGCATAGGTAGTCTTCATCTGGAACATGAGCCAAAAACAGAGAATGGAGCCTGGCAGGGAAATGTACCATCTTGAGTTGAAGGAAGGCCGGTACGCAGGGTTAGCCGCAAAGTGTTCCAGAAAACTAATCAGACAGATGGTTCCATAAGTTACCATGAAGAACATAGAAATGATCTCCGCTACAAAGTCTACATCTCCAAAAAGCACAAAGATAAAGGCGATGATAACCGTCAGGGCAGATCCATTGATGGGCTCATCATCTTTATCCCTTACTTTGGCCAGCCAGGCATTCCCCTTCTCAAAGGGAAATACTTTATCCAACCCTAAAGCCTGAAGCGTTCTGGGTGCTACCAGGATAGATCCTAAGGCAGAGGAGATGGTAGCAGCGGCTAATCCTATGGGAACAATGGGTCCCCAGATAGCGATGTCAGACATGACCAGTAACTCTTTATTAGCCAACTTTTCCAGGGGGAGAGAGAAGGCCATTTTTATAGCTACTGCTGTGTATATCAGCATACCTGCCACGGTAGCTACCAGGGTTCCTAGCGGAATGGATCTGCCGGGGTCTTTCAAGTCCCCCGAAAGACCCAGGCCGGCAATAATACCTGTAAAGGCTGGGAATATAATGGTAAACACCATAAAAAAGGGGGCCGGTTGAGAATCCTCCTTAGGGGCCTCAGGAAA
>JBCCLI010000473.1:0-4833 GCA_039026975.1 Bacteroidota bacterium
TCCAGACCTGCCTCTCAGGTAGCGGTCAAGTTCATAACGGAGGAAGCGCTGCATCACATCTTCCCCATAGGCTTCCTTCAGAATCATCAGTGCAGAATACTGCGCCATGGTTTCGGAGATCTGATTAGCTCCACGCGTAGCAGAGGGCGTTATCTGATGGCCCCACCACTGGTGTGCTACTTCATGTGCCGTCACATAGTAGGCATAGTCTATGTCATCGGGATTACTAAAGTTTCCTACCCAGCCAAAAGCTTCTGAATAAGGAACAGTATTAGGAAAGGACTGGGCAAAAGTGGCATACCTGGGAAACTCCAAAATACGCATCTGATTATACTGGTAAGGAGAGAAATTCTTATTGTAGTATTCCATAGAGTGCCTGACAGAATTACTGAACCTATCCAGGTTACGTGTATGACTGGCATGGTGGAATAACTGGATATTCCCTTCAGTCCCATCAGGATTACGCCATGAATCTTCCGTTACTGCGTACCTGGCAGAACTGATGTTAAAGAATAAATCCATTTCACCCTTAATCTCATAGGAGTAATATTTCCTCCCATCTTCCTCCCATTCTCTCGTCAGTTTACCAGGGGCTATAGCTATCTGATCTGCAGAGGTGCTAATAGTAGCTTGGAAAGTAACATAGTCTGCATCATCATTAAATAGTAAGTTAGAGAGTCCGTGATCATCATCCTGCTCCGGAAGGTTATAGTCTCTTTCTGGTAATTCGTATTCCTTTCTATCCTTATCACTTGACAATTCTTTTCCGGCATTATACCCAAATCCGGGAAATATGCTGAGGCTAAAGAAGGTTCCATTGTTGACTATCTCCCGATTAAACCCACTATTGGTAAAGCCCTTGTACTGAACGGTCACCCCATAAGCCAGGGAGGCCGTATCTCCAGGCTGTAAAGATTCTGCTAATCCATACTTATAAAAATCCTGCTCTTTATCCTCATAGGAGCTTTCTAATGGCTGCTCATTCCATTCAATGAGATCTAAACTAGCATGCTCCATAGGAGCAGAATGGTCAAGGTATAAAGTGTCAATGGGATTTGTCCCCTTATTTACGACTAACATATCTACTCTGGAGTAGGATTTTCTGTTTTCAGGATAGACGTCAGAGGTTAGCTTCACATCAAAAATCTTAGGTTGGTTTACGGTCAGATACTGTCGGTACTTCTTCTCATAAGAAGCCTGAAACTCCTTATTAACATCTGAAGTACGGTAGGTATTCAGGACCTTGGTATTATAGTAGATAATTCCACCGCATGTTAAAAATAGAAGGAAGCTTCCTATGAGAGCGGGCATGGACACCTTATTAGAGCGTTGCTGGAATAGCTTGAGTCTGGAAGACCAACTATCCTCTGCGCCCCTGGGCCATAGCAGATTTCCTAAGATGAGTAGAAAGGCTCCCAGAGAAAGCCAGTAGATATTAAACCAGCCTAAAGGTTCCAGGAAGTGCCCAAAACCATTCATATCCGAGAGTCTATAGTCAGGGATGTAACTGTAGAAAAACAGATTATAGTCATAGTCAGCAAAATTTCTTATCCCAATCATGACCAGCCATATAGAAATGGAGACCACATGTCCCAGGAACTTTTTATTCACTACAATATGAACAAAGAAAGCCAGCATCACTAGCTGAATGTACTCTGGAAATTCTATAAAAAAGAGATCCGTGAAGTACATACCAAAATCGTAATGAAAGTAACCTTGAACCGTTTGGTTTACTACCCCGCTAACCCATACCAGATTAACCAATAGGAAGGCTACTAATACCATGGCGAGAAACTTAGCCCCATAAATAAGCCAGTTTGGTACGGGTAAGGCATTCGCAATGCCATCATACTTTTCTGCCTTATCTCTATGAACTACTTCTCCTGTATAAAAAATAATCAAAATGAAGACAAAGATAATGTAGTTGTAATCTTTAGCTTCTAGCATATAATAGGTGGTTGGAAGGGAGGGAGTCCCGTAGGTAGAATTACCAAACCATCCATCTAGGAATAAAAACAGCAAGGCCCCGAGCATAATGGCTATGAAGTAGGGGTCTCGAATGATATTCCTGAATTCCAGTTTAGCCAGATTCCACATCTGCTGGAAGTATATACCCGTTGAGAAGGTCTTGGTACCTCTGGGAATGAGTCGAGATTTAAGGGAGGCCGTGGTAGTGGATTCTTCCTTCTTTTTACTTTTACCTAACTTCTTATCCAGGAACTTCTGAAAGTCGAAGCTGTAGTAAGTTATCAGAAATACCCCTAGGGCTACTCCCACCCAGATGAGCCTATTCCACAGTAAATTACCCTCCAAGGAGGTAAGTAAGGTGTTTTGCTCTACTGGAGTGAAGTACCTTGTGATATTCTCATATGTCCTGTAAGCAAATGGGTCTAAGAGATCTACCAGGGTTCTGTTCTCTATATCCTGAGTCAGCGTATTCCCTAATAACCAGGCAATGAAAGCCAAAATACTGGCTACATAGGTAGCAGTTACCCTTTTTGTAAAAGCGACTAAGGCAAAGAATAAGGTGCCAAATAGAATAAAGTTAGGCCAATAAAATAGGAGAGTAGGGTTTAGGTAATGTAGGAGGTTGAGTGGTCCAAACTTCTCTGCATCTTCAATTCCCCAAAGAGGGCCAGTGGCAAACCCTAGTATCATGCCTACATGTAACCCTAAAGAGATCATGAGGAGAATGACCAGAGAACCCAGATACCTGCCAAACAAGTATTCCCTTTCTGTAATCGGATAAGAGAAAAAGTAATTTTTCACCTTGTGCTCTATGTCCCTATACAGGGGAACTCCCATAACAGCCGAGGCGATTAGCATTCCGAACACACTAAGCGTAACCATGGTCTGGGTAATGCTATAGGGAGAATTAGCCAGTGTCTTTTCAGAGCCGTAGGAGTTACCAAAAATCCCTGTTAGATACCCAAACAATAATAGTATGCCAAAGTAGGCCCAGGTAGCAGGTCTACCGATTCTGTATTTAAGTTCAAATTTGAATATTTCCTTAAACATGCTGGTGAGCTTAAATAGTTACGACATCCATTTTTTCAGAAATACGAGAGAAATATACATCCTCCAGGTCAGCAGTGGTAGGTTCAAACTGGGCATCAGGCTGTGCCTCGCTATACACGTGTATGAGCGTCTTTCCTTCCTTTAGCTGGGTGGAAATCACTTGATATTCCGCTCTGATCTGGTCTATGTCTGATTTATCTATGAACATTTTCCAAATCTTGCCTTCTACTGATTGTACCAGATCCTTGGGATTTCCTTCTGCTATTACTTCCCCTAAACAGATAATGGCCATCTTCTGGCAGAGATTAGAGACATCATCTACTATATGGGTAGAGAGAATTACGATGGTATCCTGCCCTATGTCAGAAAGTAGGTTATGAAAGCGATTCCTTTCTGCTGGGTCCAGACCGGCGGTAGGTTCATCTACTATAATCAGTTTGGGATTCCCTAGTAGGGCCTGGGCTATGCCGAAGCGCTGCTTCATACCACCTGAGTAAGTCCCCAGCCTCTTTTTCTTTACATGGGTTAGATTTACCCTGTCTAAAAGGGCCTCCACTATATCCTTGCGTTCCTTTTTATTGGTAAGTCCCTTAAGGGAAGCTATATGATCCAGCATATCCTCAGCTGTAATCTTGGGATAAACCCCAAATTCCTGAGGGAGATACCCTAGTACTTTTCTGACTTCCTCTTTTTGCGTAAGCACATCTATTTCTCCAAGGCCAATACTACCTGCATCAGCCTCCTGTAGGGTAGCTATGGTACGCATGAGGGTAGATTTTCCGGCTCCATTAGGGCCAAGTAAACCGTACATACCCTGAGGAATGGTCAGGTTTACATTTTTCAGGGCCTGTACCCCATTAGCATATGTTTTAGAAAGGTTGGTGATGGTTAATTCCATAAGTGTTCGTTTCGAATAAATTACGAATTAGTAAATTACGTAAATCTGATAAGATGAAAAATGGGATCTACTGCCGTAGGTGAATATTCGACAAAAAAGAGAGGGCTCCTAATATCATTATCCAGGAAAGGGGGAATATTTCCGAGTGTATAAATGACAAAAGCGCCACTCTTTTTCAAGAATGACGCCCTTAACGCTAAATGAGGAAATGTTAAAGTTTGATAAACTTATTGACGGATCGTTCACCACTTTCTTCATTCATTACAGATAATAGATAGATACCCTGGGGTAGGTCTCCTAGTAAAATAGAGATTCTGTTTACCCCTGATTGTATTCTCCTTTCATCCTCTTCTAGTACCTGACCTTGAAGGTTCATGATGACCAAATAAACCTCACTGCTGCTATCAGTTGCATATTCTAGCACTAGCTGGCTACTAGCAGGATTTGGAAACAGGGATAATATTCCTCTTTCACCTTCTATCACTTCTAAGTCAGTAGCTATCCCAGGTGTAGTGAAAGTTTGGACCTCGGAGAAAACCGTTTGAGTACCGCAGCGGACGCCAATCCTAAATTCATAAGTAGTTCCTGGACTTAGGTTTAAAAAGTCTATTTCTTTCTCTTCAGTCACACTAATAGGAAGCCAATCTCCACCTACTACACGATACTCAGCTATGTAATAGGTCCCTGTGGGATTAGTGTCTGTCCATGTTACAAAAGCCTCCGTTTCCTCTACGCCTTCTACCTCTATCTCTGTAATAGCTACCAGATTTACGCAGGCTGTGGATTCATAGTCTCCAAAGGTGGTTGGAAGTAAGTTGAATTTTACCTCTGCTAGTCCATAGCAGGAGGAAGATCCATAGTTACTCACAGCTGTAAATAGCACATACCTAGCTTCTATGCCTACTAGGTCAGGACCA
>JBCCLI010000474.1:0-4819 GCA_039026975.1 Bacteroidota bacterium
CCACCACTGAAGGGAGATACGGAAGACAAAAGTCTCCAACCATTCCTGGGCCAGAAAGTAACTGACAGGAAGTGCCACAATGATGGCTAAGCCCACCATGCGCGAATATTCATGGGATAGCAGCCGGATGAGCTGGAAGGGGGTAGCACCCAAGACCTTTCGTATACCTATTTCTTTTCTACGCTTGGTAGCGGTGAACATAGCTAATCCAAAGAGACCTAAGCAGGAAATTAAAATGGCTAATCCCGCAAAGTATCTGGAAAGAACAGATACCCGCTGTTCGGCTGCATATAAGGCTGCGTAGTCATCATCCACAAAGCTGTAATCCAGGAAAAAGCCTGGGTTAATATTCGCATAGATTTCCTCCATTTTACTGAGGGTTTCCTGAATATTGACGCCCTCTACCTTTGCCATCATGTATTGAGCTTGCGGGTCCAGGTAGAATACCAGAGGGGATATTTCATCATGGAAAGATTCCAGATGGAAGTTCTTTACCACTCCTATGATTTCGTAATCAGGCCCCCACTGCACCAATTGGCCAACTGGATTTTCTAGTCCCATGTGTTTAATGGCTGCCTCATTAAAGATCACCTTTAGAGAATCCGATCCGTAGTCCTCTGAAAAGCTTCTCCCCTCTTTCATTTCTATCTCTAGCATCTCCAGGGTACCATAGTCCACCTGAATCACGTCAAAGCCGGTCCTGTCAGTAGGCTCTTTCCCAGGCCATTGAATACCATTGGTCCCCCAGTCACTTTCTGTCATGGTATTTCCTATGATAGAAGCATCCTTGACACCTGGTAGGCGCATAAACTCCTGCATCAATGTCCTGGCAGTGGCTAAATCATAGGTTTTCCCCTCCTTTTTAAATAGGATCACATTCTCTCTGTTATAGCCTAGATTTTGGGTTTGGGTAAACTCTATCTGTTTGTACACTACCCAAACGGATACCATCAATATGATGGAAAGCGCATACTGTAATACCACCAACCCTCTGCGGACAAGTAATTCTCCAAGAGAACGACTCAGCTTTCCTCTGAAAATGGTAATAGGGCTTAGGCTAGACAGGTAGAGGGCAGGGTAACTTCCCGCTAGCAGACCGGTGAATAAGAGTATACCTCCCAGCACCATGAAAAGATTGCTATCCCATACCAGCTCTAGCTGCTTCCCCGTGATATGGTTAAACTGCGGGAGTAGTAGAAACACTAATAGGACTGCTGCTACCAAGGAAAAAAGGGTTAAGAGAATGGATTCACTCATATATTGAAACACCAGAGATTCTCTTCTTACCCCAAAGGATTTTTTGATCCCTACCTCCTTAGTGCGCTGAGTAGCCTTGGCAGTAGATAGATTCATGAAGTTGATACAGGCTATCAGGAGAATGAAAATAGCTACCAGAGAGAATAGCCAAACATACTCAATTCTTCCCCCTTCTTGCTGACCATTTTTATACGTCCCATGTAGGTACATGGACTTGTAGGGGACTAACTCTACCTTCCTATGTAACTCTTCCTCTCCTCCCTTAGTGCTTAAGTAGTCATACACTTTTTCATTAAAGGCAGCTACGTCCGTACCTTTTTGAAACCTCACAAAAGCCTGTGGGTGCCTGTTCCCCCATTCATATACCCATGTATTTTCTTCTGCCCACGCCTCGAAGGAAAGCACATAGTCAAACTGGAGGGAGGTATGTTTATCAAGATCCTTGAGGATTCCACTAACCTGAAGGGGATGTTCACGCTGCAGCAGGACCTGTTTTCCTATAAAGTCAGCTTCATTTCCAAATAGACTTCTGGCCAGACTTTCAGACAAAATGATAGAAGAAGGATCTTGCAAGACCTGTTCAGGGCTCCCTTCTAATAGTGGAAATGAGAATAAACTAAAGAAGTCCTTACTGGCATATAGGCCTTTTGCCTTTACGTTCTTATCTCCAAAACTGAGTGTATTGGGATTGATAGACTTTGTTCTGGCCGTAGCGCCTATTTCTACTTCAGGAAAGTCCTCTGCCAGGCCTTCTGCCATAGGACCAGATGAGTTAGAAGCTGTGCTTATTCCGCTGGACAGCTCTACGTGTTCCAGAACCTGATAAAGTTGATCTATTTGGTCATAACCTTTATCCATCTTCCACTCATCCTGTACCCATAAATAGATCAGGAGGAAACAGGCTAACCCACTAGCTAGTCCTGTGAGGTTGATGAAAAAGGATGTCTTATACCGCATGAAGTTGCGGAAGGCAATGGTTAGATTATGTTGAAACATGCTGTAGGTTATGATTGGATTATGGGAGTGAAGATGTCTGATCAAGATGGGTCTGAGAAGTTTGAGGGTATCCCATGTATAGATTCGAGCAGCCTTTTTGGGAGAATAGTATTCCAGATTCTCCAGAAAAATCTCTTCCATATCTCCTTCTATTTCTTCCAGGAATTCTCCTCTGAGAAAAAACCTGAGGAAGGCTAGTGGCCACTTGGGAGGTTCTATATGCTGTGGGTTACTCATATCCAGCTAAACTCCAACGCAAAGGGGGGCATGGCGTTCCACAGGCTCGCACGTATATTCTTCATTTGAGATAGAACCCTTTGGCCAGCAGGCGTAGCAGAGTAAATCCGCTTTCTTTTTCCACCCCTTCTGGCGGTAGCTTCCCCAAATTTGGATTCCAGGTAGCCCTTCTCTTCCATTCTTTTCAGGGCAGACTGAATAGAGCCTACGCTTAAGCTGGTCTCTAGCCTTTCTTCTAGCTCTTTTTTGATGGCTACTCCATAGGCCTCTTCTTGAAGTACTATGACGGTCATGAGCACGAGTTCCTCAAACTCTCCGATCTTGGTTTTCTTCATTTGATTAAATTCGTAATTGCAGTAAATATACAAATATTTATTATATTCGCAATTGCAGCTTTAATCAATTTTACCAAATCCTATCCATTATGATGCTCTCACAGAAGTCCATTTCCTTGCTTACCATTGCTATTATCCTAAGCTCCACTCCCCTATTCTCTCAAGGGAAAAAAGCTTGTAAGGACCTCCTATCAGCTGTAAAAGCAGAAAAATTAGAAGTAGTCAAAGAACTCTTAGCCTCTACAAATCCGAACTGTATAGACAAAAAACCTGAATCTGAAGTCATCATTTCCGGCAACTCAAAAATGTATGTTCTGGGCGCTCAAACACCTCTAGTAGCAGCTTGCAGAGTGGGGAATGATCAGATTGCGGAACTGTTGTTAGCAGCCGGTGCAAATGTCGAACTACATGGGGAATATGAATTAACCCCCTTAATGGAGGCGGCTTCTTTTGGGCATGTAGAAGTAGCCAAAGTGTTACTGAAGAACGGGGCTAAGCTGGAAAGGACACTCGAAGGTGAAGGGACAGCCTTATACGTAGCCGCCAGAGATGGACAAGCAGAGATGATCAAGTTTTTATATGAGCAGGGAGCGAATCTTCAAGGGGATTATGGAGATGGAACCCCCTTAATAGCTGCTGCAAGAGATGGGCACCTGGAAACAGTCAAAACCCTGCTAACACTCGGTGCCTCCCTATATCAAAAAGCCCAGGGAGAAACTGCTATGCTAGTCGCGGTCAGAGATGGACATGCTGATGTAGTCCGCTACCTCCACTCAGCTGGGGAAAGTATACAGGAAGACCAGGGAGATGGCGCTCCCCTCATTATTGCTTCCAGAGAGGGGCATATTTCAGTCATGAAACTTCTCCTCGAATTAGGAGCCGACATAAATCGCCAAACCTCAGATGGAACTGCCTTATCTGTGGCTGCCCGTGAAGGTCAGGTAGAAGCGTTAGCTTTCTTGCTGGAACAGGGCGCTAACGTAAATGCCTATGCAAATGGTGATGGGACCGCTTTAAGTATAGCAGCCAGAGATCAGCAGAGAGAAGCCGCCGTGATATTACTGGAAGCAGGAGCCAATCCTACCCCAGGAGGATTGGAAGCGACACCTATGTATTGGGCAGAGGTAAATGGTGATAGAAGAATGAAGGAGCTATTGGAGGAGTATACTAAGGAGAGATAAGCGGTGATTGATTTTTGCTAGATGAAAACACTTACCTTAAGCCTAAGATAAAGTTTAAGTTTAACTATAATGGGAGACTTCTGGGGAACCAAGATTAACGTAAGCAAAGAAGCTGCAGCACGGCAGGTAGCTATTATCAATACTTTCTCACAAGAGAAAAGAGCCAAAATAGCATTGGACTTTGCTAATATGGGTATTTCTCAGACACATGCATGGATAAAATCAAGGAATCCTGAATTCAGTGATCTTGAGGTAAAGAAGGAGTTTGTTCGGCTCATATATTTTGAAAATGGGGATATGCCTATGGCCCAGTGGGAACATTGTAAAAACACTTTTGACGAAATGATCAAAAAGGATTGGGCCAATAGGTTCCGTAATATGATGAGTGCCAATAATTGGTCCTACGATGATGTAGCCAGATGGGGGAGATTTAAAAACGGTAAAGTGGTAGAAGCGACTATCAGTAGGGGACTTCCTGCTTTCGCTAAATTGGCGGTAATATTATTTGAAAGAGGAGGATTAGCTCAGAATTCCTAAGCGATAAAATTTTACCTAGGAAAAAAGGTCAATAGGAGGTAACTACTCTTGGTCCCAATTAAGCTTATGATCAGGCTAATATTCCTTCTAATCCTTGCTTGTCCATATTTTTTACTTTCTCAGCCTAAAACCATACACGTCTTCGTGGCCCTTTGCGACAATGAACATCAAGGCATTGCACCTGTCCCAGCCTCCATAGGGGATGGAAAGAAACCTTCTACTAACCTGTATTGGGGAGCAGGCTATGGAGTCAAAACTTTCTTCGATAAAAAAACA
>JBCCLI010000475.1:0-4814 GCA_039026975.1 Bacteroidota bacterium
AGCCGTTTAAGTTCCTTCAGGATTTCAGCAGTATTTGAGGCTCCTCCGTTTTCGGCCTCCAATTTGGCTTTTTGCATTTTATAAGAAAAAGCGAATACAGTACCGAGAATGGCTATGGTTCCGAAGGCACCAAAGAGGAGGATGTAGGCAATAGCAGGCATAGAATTTTTAGATGTAAAGTCGTAGGCTGGAAAGCTTATAGTAATTCTTCTATCCCTGACTGCTTCTCAGAAGCGGATTGGAACTCTTTCCCTTCTTCCATTTTACTGAATAAGCCTGTTTCCAGGTTAAGCATATCATTATCCACTATAATGGCTTCCAGAGACTCAATTCTCTTAAGAGCTCTGTCCAGATCTTTCTTATTTTGTTTTGCCTCCTGCTCTAATGCCTGGACGTTTCCATTACCACGTCCTTCAGCCTCGTACTTAGCCTTTTGCATTTTGTGAGCAAAACTAAGGATAGTATGTATGATGGCTACTCCACCACCGATGGAAACAATTATAATAGGTATAAGTGACGCAGGCATATTTAGTTAGTTAGGTAATGTGCTATTTCTATGTACGATAATGTTAATATACTGTTATTTCCTCATATGAGAAAAGCAATGCCTTTATACAGCATAGTATGATTCCTCTACCATGCCCTCAGTTTTCTAGTCAAATCACTTATAAGTTTATCCTAAAGACAAGAGAATTATCTTCTTCCTTCCTATCTTTGCTGCACTAATAATTCTATCAATGAAGCAGTTTTGGCAGCAAAAAAGTTCTGAAGAAATAAAGAGACAAATCTTCTATGCTCTAGGAGAAAATGTGAGCTACTCCCAGGAAAGCATATTGGGAGTTCCAGGTTCTTACCTGGATGAAAAAGTGTTTACACATGATGCTGGTTTCCTGAAAGATGCGCCCTATCTTTCTACCTTACTTAGAAACCCTAATCATATAGGGGTACATACCTTAGGTAGCTCAGAGCCCTTCTTCCAAGGCACCCAAGCCATAGAGAAAGAACTAATAGACATATGTGCGGTAGACATACTAGCAGGAGAACCTGATGCATATGATGGATATGTAGCTTCTGGAGGGACAGAGGCCAATATGCAGGCCTTGTGGATGTACAGAAACTACTTCCAAACAAACCTCCAAGCCAAGGGAAGCGAGATTGCCATTATGGCCAGTGCGGATGCCCACTACTCCATAGATAAAGCTGCAAATGTACTGGGACTCCCCCTTTATAAAGTAGCTGTAGAGCAAGATAGCCGTGAGCTAACGCCTGAAAATGTAGCAGAGACCGTCCAGCGTGCACAGCAGGATGGCAAGAAATACTTCATAGTAGTGGCTACTATGATGACTACTATGTTTGGCTCAGTAGATGATCCTAAACTGTTTACAGATGTGCTCAAGGCACAAAATATCCCTTTCAAGCTACATGTAGATGGAGCCTATGGTGGATTTTACTTTCCCTTCACTAGCATCTCCCACCAGCTTAACTTTCAGAACCCAGATGTCTCTTCTGTTACCTTGGATGCCCATAAGATGGTACAAGCTCCCTATGGCACAGGGATCTTCATTTGCAGAAAGGGCTTAATTGAGAATGTACATACACGTGAGGCTTCTTATGTAGAAGGGGAAGACTATACCCTCATTGGGAGTAGATCAGGCGCCAATGCTATTGCCATTTGGATGATACTGGCTACCTATGGTCCCTTTGGCTGGGAGGAAAAGATATACATTCTCCAAAAACGGGCCGCCTGGCTATGCAAACAATTAGAAGAGGCTGGAATTCAATTTTATCGGCATCCGGGTTCTAATATCATCACCATCAAAAGTGAATTTATCCCGGAAGAAGTGGCCCATAAATACTGGCTGGTACCCGACCGTCATCATGCTACCCAATGGCAGAAAATTGTAATTATGGAGCACGTCACCATAGAAAAGCTCATGCCCTTAGTAGAGGAGTTGAAGAAGGTGGAGAGGGTATAATGTTTAAGGGCCCACCATTGAAATGGCGGGTTCATATTTACGCGTCCCTTGTTCCTCACCATTAAAATGGTGGGCTCAAAGTCAAAAATGGACCGGCTGCTTCAGCTGCCGAACGCTTCAAAGGGCGGATAAATCCACCCCTACAGTGGGTCGCTTATTTTATCAAAGTCAATAAATGGTGGGAAACATGAATAAATCTTACTCAAATGGTAAGCTCCCCCCATTCAATATCCTTTCTCCTGTAATCGGGCCAGTACTTTTTCAGCTACACCCTGTCCCAACTTTTCTCCTACTTTCGTATACTCCTGGGTAATGAGAGGTGTTTTCTGTGCCAGTTTCTTACCTGCCGGGGTTTTGTAAAACTCCGTTATGGCCTTCATGTCTTCCAGGCTCATAGACATCATTTGAAAAAGGGCCACCTTAAAAGTCGCACCAGAACCAGTGGCTTCAAACATAGCCTTACCAGCCTCCTTGTACTCGGCATCCTGGCTATAAGATTGGACAGATAAACAAAAGAGCAAGAACAGAAAGATAGCAACCTTCTTCATTTTATAGGATTTGAGAGTTCCCAAAGAAAGGCAGCTTTCTTATTAATCCTTAGTATCGTCTATGAATTCATCTACATCCACCTTGAACTTTTCCATAGAAGGGGGATGTGTATACATCATATGGCCTGCCTCATAGTACTTCATGATAATGTTTTCTTTCAGCTGAGGCTCAAGGCCCATGTGGTTAATAGAATACTCAACTCCATAAAAGATGGTGGCCAGGTCATAGTATCCATTGAGAATAAGAATCTTCAGATTCGGATTTCTCTTCATAGCAGAGGTCATATCCGGCAGGGTACTTACTGCCACTTGGGCATTCCAGGCTATATTACCTCTGTGGTTCCAGTCCCACTTAAAATTTTTCCGTTGACCGGCACTGGTGATGTAGCTGAGGTCTGTACTGGCTCCAAGGTCATTGTATAAATAGTCCTTGAAGGCAGCTATATAAGGCGGAGAAATGGCATCACTCTGTGGATCAGTAGCCGCTCCCTGGGCAAGCAGATCCTCTGATAAGCCTGTAAAGCGAGAATCTAACCGGCCTACGGTCAGGCCTTTGCTCCTGAGAGCTTCCTGAAAGTATTCTCTGTTAGTTACCCTCAGATCCGCTTTAAGCCAATAGCTCTTTTCTAGCCCAGACAGGGCACTTAGCCTGGAAGCCATTCGCTCTCTTTCTCCTTCCGTGAGCTGGTCCCCTTTCAATAGGGCTGGTGCATATTCTTCTTCCGTAAACCTTCTAACTTCCCTTAAAAAGGATTCCAGATTCTCCCCTTTATCTTCCACCAAATCATGATACCAAGCCGTAGCACAGTAGGTAGGAAAGTGAATCAGGTAGGAGATATCATCACCAGGTCCAAACAGCAAATGCTGTAACTCAAACACTGCTGATACCATGATCACACCGTTCATAGCTATTCCCTTATCCTGCAGGTACTTCACTAGACCTGCATTTCGGAAGGTGCCATAACTTTCCCCCAGCAGGTATTTAGGGTTATTATACCTACCTTCCCTGATTAAGAACTGCTCTATAAACAGGCTGATGCTCCTGATGTCCTGATCTACCCCCCAGAAATCCTCCCACTTAGCCTCTCCAATGGGCTTACTAAAGCCTACCCCTACCGGATCTATCATCACTAGATCTACCTTATCCAGGATAGAAAACTCGTTATTAACCACTCTGTAGGGAGCAGGACCCGTGTATCCAGGGTCATTAATGGCAATTCTCTTAGGACCTAAAATGCCAATATGTAGCCAAAAGGAAGCAGATAGCGGCCCCCCATTAAAGGCAAACATGATGGGCCTGTTAGCTTCTGCATTCTCCTTTTTATAATAGGTAAAGCCAAATAGCGCAATGGGCTGGTCATTCTCATCTCTAAGCTGTACAGTGCCTGCCTCAGTATGAAAATCAAGCTTACGTCCTTTGATGGTTACAGATTGGGTGGAGGAGAACATTTCTCCCTGGGGTATCTCTTTTTTCTCTTCTTTCTCTTGTGAGAATACACTAATTGAGAAACAAAAGAATAGGATTCCTACTAAGGTGGTCTTTTTCATGTGAATTGAGGGTTGATGATTAAACCTAGGGGATTTAGGAGAATTCTCCAATATCTCTCATGAATTCCTTTCAAAAGGGAAACAGCATCTACACACCTCACAGCATTTAGGATAACTGGGGGAGGCCATTAAGTAGTTGATCAAATCTACCCATAATGTAAGGATGTGAGCCCTTCTGGATCATTCCTTTAACTAACTACGAATCTACATAATGGAACCTCTTCAAGGTTCTTATTCATTCATCTCGAAGGAATTCCACTAGTATTAGCACTAATTGAGTAACCAACTGACCTTAGAGGATGGTGGCTTACACAATGTAAGCCCCTTTGCCTTTCTATATCGATCCCCTACTTATTTCAATAAAAGCGGTAGGCACACAGTCTGTAAGCCACACCTCATTATCTGATAAAAAGAAGGCGTATCCTGTGCGGTATATTTCTAGGGCTTTCACCTTCAATACTACAGGTTTTCCATGCCGCCTGCCTATCTGTATGGCTGTTTCCAGGTCTTTGCTTAGGTGAACATGATGACGCTTTCTTTTATCAATTCCAGTTTTCAAAATACTTTCAAGAGATTTTTCCCCTGTCCCATGAAAGAGTATCTCCGGCGGCTCCCGAGGGACAAAACCATGTTCTATTTGAATAGAGTGTCCCTGATCCTAGTAAAATCTTCCTGAAAGGAAAATCTCTTTTTGTCGTTTGTAGCCACTACTTTCTGTAGGATTTCCAGGTTTATACTAACC
>JBCCLI010000476.1:0-4782 GCA_039026975.1 Bacteroidota bacterium
GGAAGGGCTGCACTTTCCCTTCATCAAAATCAAGTCCAAAGGAGAACTCAATCAGGCGGTCATAGATATGATCAAAGCCAACGTCCGACTTCCGGACAGCACCATAGGAGATTTGTTTGCGGGTATAGCAGCAGCGGAAGTAGGAGCAAGACGGGTTATAGAGCTAACTGAGAAATATGGGCTGGATACCTTTGTATCTGCTAAGGAGCACATGCTGACTTATGGAGAGACTTTGAGTCTGGCAGCTCTGAGAGAATTGCCCAAAGGGACTTTCTCCGGGAAAACATTATTAGAAGATGATGGATCCGGCAAAGGACCTTTTCCTATTCAGGTGGCTATCACCATTACTGATACAGAAATGGAGGTGGACTTTTCGGGTTCCCATCCTCAACTCAACAGCCCACTAAATTTATCCTACACCGGTCTCATCACAGGCGTAAGAAGCATCTTTAAGGCGGTTACTACGCCGGATTCTCCAGCTAACGGAGGCTCTTTCCGACCTCTTAGGGTCATATGTGAGCCAGGGACAGTTATCAGTGCTCAGCCTCCTGCGGCCTGTTCCATCTATTACGAGACCCTTATCACTACCATGGACTTGGTATGGAGGGTACTTTCAGAGGCAGTCCCCGGACTATTACCGGCAGGACACCTAAGATCAGTCTGTGCCACCTTTATCTCCGGCATACATCCTCATACTCAGCAGTTCTTCATTCAGGCAGAACCCCTCGCAGGGGGGTGGGGAGCTAGTAGCCATCATGATGGAAACAGAGGGCAACTCTCCTGCGGAAGTGGAGAAAGTTACAACATCCCTATTGAAATACGGGAAATGCGCTATGGCCTTATGGTGGAGCAGTACGCCTTCCATAATGAAGGAGGTGGATATGGAGAATTTCAAGGAGGAAATGGCCAATACCTGGATTTTCGAATTCTCTCTGATGAGGCCTTTGTAACGGCCGCCTTTTTAGGGGAGGCCTACCCTACCTGGGGAGCCAACGGAGGGAGTGAGGGTTCTTTCAACTATATGCAGATCCGAAGAGAAAGTGGAGAAGTGGAAAGATATAGCCTTACTACCAATACGCATCTTGTCAAAGGAGATGTGGTAAGATGTGTTACAGCAACCGGAGGAGGATATGGAAGCCCCAAAAACAGACCAGCGGAAAAGGTAAAAGAAGACCTGAAAAATGGATACATAACACCCAAGCAAGCCGAAGAACACTATCAAATCTAGTAATCAGCGACGAGATGAAGCAGCAGGAAAAACAATTAACCAAATGGCCCGGCCTTGCTTCCATTTGGATAGGTGGAATGATCAGTATCCCTTCCTTGCTCATAGGGAGTACCCTAATTGATGGACTCAGTTTTTACCAGGCCATTTTTGGCGGACTGATGGGAATAGGGTTTGTAGCTGTCTACATGTGCCTGGAGAGTATTGCCGCTGTCAGGTTCCGTCTGAATACGGTACAGTTGGCCAGGAGCTCCTTCGGCCAAAAGGGGGGAACGCTATTAATAGGCCTGATCGTAGGCTTGGCAACTATGGGATGGTTTGGGGTGCAAACCAATATAGCCGGAATTTCTTTCTCCAAGCTGATAGCAGAAACTTTCTCCTACGAATTACCGGAAGCTATTTCTTCCTGCTTTTGGGGAGTAGTTATGCTGTTGACGGCTGTATATGGCTTCAGATTCATGAAGTGGCTTAACTACCTGGCAGCTCCCGCCATTCTGTTTCTCATGATATACGGCCTTACTGTCTCTTTCCAGGATAAGGGATTTGATAACATACTTGCCTTTCAACCTGACCAACCCATGGGTTTACTGACAGCTATAGGCTTGGCTATAGGCTTCGTTTCTGTGGGTGGAGTTATTTCCCCTGACATTAACCGTTTTGCCAAAACGGAAAAGGATGCCATTTGGGGGTCCATACTGGGAATCATTCCCGGAGGTATTCTTCTTCTTACCGTGGGTGCTATGTTGAGCATTTTGCAAGGCACACATGATATCACAGAGATTTTTTCTCGCTTGGGATATCCAGTATTGGCGCTCTCCATCTTGATTCTGGCTACCTGGACCACCAATGTCATCAATGCCTACTCAGGTGGACTAGCTGTGAATCAAATGCTCAATTTACCGGAAGAAAAACGTCCACTCTCCACCTTAATAGCAGGTGCGGTAGGAACCCTGCTGGCAGTCATGGGCATCATGAACCATTTCATTGGCTTTCTTATGATTCTGACTACCACCATCCCTCCTATAGCAGGGGTACTGATAGGGGACCTTTGGCTGGCAAAATCATTTGATTTCCATAAGAAGACCGCCTTTAACTTCATAGGGTTTGCAGCCTGGGGAGCTGGGGTACTCATTATGGTTTTGTTGGAAGACCCGGTTAAAAACCTATTGTCCATATTTATTTCTGCCATAGCCTTCTGGATCATGAATTTGCTCTTTGGCTCTGAGAAACAAATAGAAAATCAACTGGTAGATGGAGATCAAAAAGTTAACGTTTCCTGATTCTTCAGAAGACAGGCAAAGGGTGCTATTTACATTCAAGGCTCATCCTGAAGTGGGTGTCAACTATGGAACGGTATTCCTGAAAAAAGGGACCCGAATACCAGAGAAAGGGGTCTCTCGTCATCCTCAGCATGAAATCTCTTTTATTCAAAGAGGTAGCATCAAAATGGTGGATGAACAGGATATGGAAATAGGCTTGTTGAAAGAGGGTGATATCATCTACCTGCAAGCCCTGGAGCCACAAGCAGGCTATGTACTGGAAGATACCCGCATCATTTACATGCTAATTGGAAAAGAACATGAGAAAGATCAATAAACAAGACCTGGAAGCCATCGCATTAGGGTCTACTGTATTGGGAACAGGTGGAGGAGGAGATCCTTACATAGGGAAGCTGATGGCCCAAAATGCCATAGAGCAGTTTGGGGAGGTAAGTATGGTCAGCCCTGAAGAAGTACCTGATGATGCCTTAGTGGTTCCTGTCGCGGCCTTCGGGGCACCGGTCATCTTGCTGGAAAAGCTGTTTAGTGGAAGGGAAGCCATAGCCGCCTTTGAGATGATGGAGGCCTATTATGGGAAGAAGATCTATGCCACTATGCCCGCAGAAGCAGGCGGCCTAAATGGCGTCATTCCTTTTGCCGTAGCAGCCGAAAAGCAGATCCCCATAGTGGATGCAGATGGCATGGGGCGAGCTTATCCCAGGTTAGAAATGGTCACCTTCACCCTGCATGGCATACCCTCTTCCCCCATCACCCAGGCGGATGAAAAAGGCAACAGAGCCATTTATCACACTATCAACAATGTGTGGGGAGAAATCATGGTGGGGAGCACCGTCATCCCAATGGGAGGAAGCTGTTTCATTACCTGTTATCCCATGACAGGTAAGCAGATGAAAGAGGCCTCCGTTCTGGGGGTCATTTCTCATGCCGAGAGAATTGGCCAGTCCATTCTGAAAGCAAAGGAAGAAGAAAAAGATCCCTTGGCCTCCTTACTGGAAGTCAGCCAGGGAAAACTCATTTTTCAGGGAAAGATCATAGATGTAGGGATACGTACTGAGGGAAGATGGAATAAGGGTGTTTGTAAGCTCATGGGCTTAGGGTCTTATGCTGGGCAGGAAATGGTCCTAGACTTCCAGAATGAATTTCTCATAGCCAAGGTAGGTGATCAAGTCCTTGCCTCCGTACCCGATCTAATCACTGTTCTGGACCTGGATACAGCAGAACCCATTACCGGAGAAGTTCTTCAGTATGGCTACCGACTGAATGTCATTGCTATGCCTTGTGATGACCAGTGGAAAACGGAAGCAGGAATCAAGCTTGGAGGACCTGCAGCCTTCGGATATGAGAATGAATACACACCCATTTGAGTAGAACACATGCACTAACAAGAGTCAACAAATGAGTCATTATAAAATAGGAATAGACGTAGGAGGGACTAATACAGACTGTGTCTTGGTAGATGCCCAAAACCAGATTATTGCCAAAACCAAGACTGTTACCACCCTTGATGTTTCCAGCGGGATAGCCAATGCCCTGGAGATTGTGCTGGAGCAAGCCAAGATCCTTACCGAAAATATTCGCTACGTCATGCTAGGCACCACCCATTGTACCAATGCCATAGTAGAGCGCAAGCATCTTAATAAGGTAGGCATCATCAGAATCTGTGGGTCAGCCTCCCGTATGCTTCCACCCCTCACAGGGATACAAGACGACCTAAAAGCGGTACTAGGGAACCATACTTACATGATTGATGGCGGATTTGAGTTTGATGGTCGTCCCATAGGCAACTTGAATGAGGAAGAAATAACCGAGGTACTGACAGAACTAAAAGGGAAGGTTTCTTCTGTGGCTATCACAGGCATATTCTCACAGATCAATCCTGAACAGGAAGTCTTTGTGGCAGAAAAAGCCAGGGAAATTCTAGGGGAAGAAATAGCCGTCAGTATGTCCCACCAGATTGGAAGTTTAGGTTTACTCGAAAGGGAAAACGCTACCATCCTAAATGCTGCGCTTAAGGACATTGCGCATAATATGACCTCTTCATTCAAGGAAGCTGTATCCAAACATGGCATAGAGGCTCAACTTTACTTTGGTCAAAATGATGGTACGCTAATGTCTCTGGAGAATGCCAGGACTTACCCTGTTCTGACCATTGCCTGTGGACCTACCAATAGCATTAGGGGCGCAGGAGCATTATCAGGCATTAAAGAAGGCATAGTCATAGATGTGGGGGGTACCACCTCAGACGCGGGTGTGCTGGTCAATGGATTTCCCAGAGAA
>JBCCLI010000477.1:0-4766 GCA_039026975.1 Bacteroidota bacterium
CTCGTATGTCCTAGAAGGTGAACGCTGACTAGACCTATTCTCAAAGGTTCTTGACTGTGAACGCTCACGGTACTGGCTAGACCTGGAATCTCTACTCACAGCGTTTCTATCGCCCTGTGGCACTACATCTCCATAACTGGATCTGGTAGAACGATCCGAACTTCCATACGTACTTCCTGATCTTGAACTTCTGCTTTGTTGCGATCTACTGTAAGTACTAGATCTATCGGAGCCATAAGTTCTGGTACGAGCTGAAGGATTCACATTTCTGCTGCGGCCGTCAGTCTGATATCTGGAAGTCCTAGTTCCATTAGGAGTTCTGTAAGATCTGGAAGAAGTACTCGTTGAACGCTGCCTAGCTCTTGATGATGGCTCATATTCATTCACCACATATCTTCGGGAAGTGCTTCTAGCACGATTACTTATCCCGCCATTTACTGGGCGAGGTACACGTCTTACGCCTGCCAGGTTCCTATTACCTCTGGTTCGGTAATCAGCTACATTTCTGACATAATTTCTATTGCTGATTCCATTACGCTGGTACCACCTATCTGATGGATTGCTGGCATTAAAACCATCCCTAAATCCATATCTGTATCCATTAACGAATCCATTATTGAACCCTCTGTTAAAGGCCCACCTGTTTCCAAATCCTCTGTTCCAGCCCCAACCGAAGTTATTAAACCCAATACCAAACCCAAATCCGCCTCCAAATCCCCATGACCTAAACCTCCATGGGTTATACCAGTTCCCAAATCCGTACCATCCTGGGCACCAATCCCACGCATCATAGAAGGGAGAACCAACTCCTAGTCCGAAGAAGAATGATCTGGTAACAAATCCACCTCCCAGAAATACTCTCCTTGGAGCATACCACCTATTCCATAGGGGTGTCCCTATAGCGAAGTACACATCATTAGTAAAGTATGGATCATAGTATCCAAATCCACCACCAAAGCCACCTCCATGAAACCTTCTAATCCTCCGGGAGAATCTGAAATCATCAAATCCATCATAGTAAGGATCGTATTGGAGGGATGAAGCCTGCAAGGGAGCAGAAGTGGAAAAAGCTAAGCTAGTATTCAGCTCAGTCTTGGAAAACGTGCCTGTGTAGCCAAGCTCCAACGCGAGGGCAGGAGAAAGAAAACCACACAAGACTAAAGTGTAAAAAATTTTTCTCATCTCATGTATGATTTATAAGGCGGATATCTATAGTTTTATACTTGGATTACATGAATTTGGCCATTATTGTTGGTAGGTCAAACCCCCAATTATCAAGCGTGCGAGAATAAATGAAAAGCGTGAATGTTAAACAGGGGGGTACTTTTCACTTTTGTTTAGGTATGGAGAAAAGAAAGCGGAAACTGGTAGATAGAATACTAATGATCGGGACGCCATTATTAGCTATTCTCCTCATTTTATACTGGGTGAGCACACAGCGTACACAGCGTGTCTTCTATATCCCTGCAGACTATGAGGGATGGGTAAGTATAAAATATTATATCCCTAATACCCCTCCTCTTCCCATGTCAGATACAGCCCAGGAAATTGTCATTCCTCCCTCCGGATTATTATTAACCTCTTCTCCACTGAAAGAAGGATGGGGAAGAGATACCTATTACAGAATTCACCCAGACCAATCTCTTGAACCTATCCCCAATTTTATAGAAGAAGGAGATTCTTTAAAAAGATTTATCATAGACCAGGGCCAGTATTACTTTTCTCACGAACCTATACTAGCTGAGTTACCTATGCCTGTTGACACTGTTATGTGGGAAGGCTCCACCATCAAAAAGGAACAAGAAGGCAGGGTAGAATACAGAACAGGAAACCTTAGTCTGGAATATTTCTATGTGAGTCAAACACCTAAGTCAGTCTCATTTTTTCCACCTCTTAATCCAAATGATGAATCTCTTAACAGGAAGGAATCTGGCTACCTAGAGAAAAATCCATAACTACTCTTTAATGGAACCAAGAACTACTAAGCAAGTACAATTTGATGATACTAAGCTCGCTTTTCAGGCTAAGTCAGAACAGTCTCTTAAAAGAACCTATCAGCTTTTTCAGTTAATAGACTCCCCTTTTCTGACAAAAGTAGGTCCACCTATATTACAAGCTGCCCTAAGGATAGGACTGCCCATACAAGGTATGGTGAAAAAGACCTTGTTTGATATCTTTTGTGGTGGAGAAACCATTGCAGAAACGGAAAGTACCGCTACCCAGTTATATAGATTTGGCGTCAGTACCATTCTAGATTATTCCGTAGAGGCTGAAAAAACAGAGGCAGGCTTTGATGAGACCTTGAGAAATATTCTTGAAACCTTGGAGCAAGGCAAGAATCACAGGGAGGTGGCTTTTAGTGCGTGCAAGCTAACAGGCCTGGCTTCATTCAGTTTAATGGAACAAAAACAAGCAGGAACCCCATTCTCCTCTACGGAAGAAGCTGCCTACCTCAGGGCAAAAGAGAGACTGGAAAGAATATGTAAAAAGGCGGTAGAAGCCCGAACTCCTGTGTTCATAGATGCAGAAGAAAGCTGGATACAAGAGACCATAGACAGGCTAGCGGAAGAAATGATGGAAAGATATAATACCTCAGCTACTTACGTCTACACCACTATCCAATTATACAGGCATGATAGACTAGCCTATTTAACTTCTCTTATTAAAAAAAGTAAGGAGAAAGGCTATCAGCTAGGGGTAAAACTAGTTAGGGGCGCGTATATGGAAAAGGAAGCAGAAAGAGCCCTGGAACACGGATATTCAAATCCTATCCAGCCATCAAGAGAAGCTACTCATAGGGACTTCAACGCTGCCCTGGCTCTTTGCATCGAGAACATACATCATGTTAACCTCTGTGCTGGCACTCATAATGAAGAAAGTTGTTACCAGCTGATGGAGCTGATGGAAACAGCTGGAGTAGGCCCTGAAGATAAGAGTGTCTGGTTTTCTCAACTATTAGGCATGTCAGACCATATTTCCTTCAACCTAAGTCACGCAGGATATAATGTGGCTAAGTATGTTCCTTTTGGGCCTGTGAAAGCTGTCATCCCCTATCTGATGAGAAGAGCAGAAGAAAATACCGCCATAGCCGGCCAATCAAGCAGAGAGGTATCATTATTGAGAAAAGAAATGAAAAGAAGAAGGCTTTAAGCTCGTTCTAATTATGCCTTACTTCATCTACCAAGAATTGTATTATGAATCCAGTTAAGCCCACTAGCAGTAAATCCTTCTTCTTCCTTCTCATGACCATAGGCTTACTATCTACTTCCGGTCTAAGCCAACCCTGTACGGGTTTTACCATAGAAGATGTAGATGTAAGTAGTAAAAGGATACTGGACATTTATTATGATAATGACCGCTTTGGAGGAACTAACAGATATTATACAGAGGGATGGGGTATTACCTTCATTTCTCCTAGATTTAAAAATCTATTTCTCTCCCGTCTGTTACTACTCAGGGTAGGAAGAAGGCCTAGAACCTTTTACGGGCTACAACTTTCTCATGCTGCCTTTACCCCTGATAATATCCTTGCCACTGAGGTAGTAGAAGGAGATAGACCTTATGCCAGACAGACCATTTTTACCCACTCTCTTATCTCCAACGACATACAGCGAAATATGCGGCTCACCACTGCATTTGATATAGGCTTCATAGGACCATTTGCCACAGCAGGTTTATATAGAGATGAGAGCTTTAGGTCTAATGGGCCTGTAGGATGGGAAAACCAGATACGTACAGACCTCATTTTAGGCTATAGAGGAAGGTTTGAGAAAGGCCTTTTATCTACTAATGGAGTAGATCTGGTAGCTTATGGAGATGCGGGATTAAGCAGCCTGAGAACTTATGGAGGGGTAGGCGCACTTATACGCTTAGGACTGATAAACCCTTATTTCTACGACCTTTATGTAGACCAGCGCAGTATCTATGGAGATAGAGATATTAGGCCTATAGAGGTGTATCTGAAAGTAGATGCAGGAGTTCAGGCCGTAGGTTATGACGCTACCCTCCAAGGAGGACTCCTCAATAGATCCAGCCCTTACACCCTAAGTGGGAGTGAGCTAAAACGGATCAATTTTAATGGGAACGCTGGCTTATACATCTTCATTAAACGCTTTGGGATCAACTACATCCATACCTTCAGAACAGCTGAATTTAATGGTGCAGATTCCCATAACTGGGGGAGAATAGAGGCTATTTTTGTGTTTTAGGACAGGCGATTTCTTCTCAGAAATTAGCTCATTACCCCTTTTTTAGGAAATACGGATATTCAGGAAAGAGCTAAACAAGATGAGTATAGAAACTTTAATTCAGGCTTACCATAACCTCTCAGATTCTGATAGAGCTTATTTTCTTTCTCAGGTATTAGTGGAAGAAGATATGCTAACTCCTGCATGGCAAGAGGAGATCAGCCGTAGATGGAACAACCTCCAAAAAGGGCATGGTTCAGAAATAAATGGCCATGAGGTAGAACGTAAGATTGCAGGGAAGTATGGATTTAAATTATAAGCTTTTACCAGAAGCAGTTGAAGATATTGAGCAATCTCTTGAATAGTATGAAGAAAATGGAGGAGAAAAACTAGCAGAACGCTTCTTTAAAGCCTACCTAGATGCCCGACAATAAATTTTGGTAGTGCTACATTTTTCTTGCTGTAAGCCATTTCCTTGCATCAAAGATTGTCGGTTCAGATCATGATCTGAACCTAACAGCTCATCCTAAGACAAGGATAATTAAATACTTCATTTCATGGATAATAACCAGAAAATTA
>JBCCLI010000478.1:0-4750 GCA_039026975.1 Bacteroidota bacterium
AATAGCCTGGGGCCTACCAAAGCAGGCATAAAGAGGGTAACCAGCGCTGTGAATAACATAAGCAGCATGTATACTTTTCCGAGATTTCTATGAATAGGGGTCCCTTTTTTAATGAGTAGGGAGGTAGCACCCAGGAAAATACAGGGAACTACGGTAGCTAAATGCAGGAACATGAGGGTGCTATAGGACATTTGAATTCAGGAAATCAATTATATCTGATCAAATTACAAAGTTTGACAAAAAGTAGCCCTTAAAGTAGGACGGACCCTGAGCTTCTCTAACTGTCATCACCTACCATCCTTTCGAGCGCCTTGGGTACGGAGTCTGCCGTAGTACAAAGACCTTTTTTGATCCACTTTCTACAATACTTGTTGGGTAAGGCGAAAAATCTTTCGCCTCTACACTTAATCTTACTTGGGTTCCAGGCTCATCACATACACATAGCTTTCATTCAGATATTCTGCCAGCTTATCCAGGTCTTCCAGCATATGATCTGGGATAAGCACATACCCTTGCATGACGGCGTTATAGGATTTGAAGAGAGTAGTTTCAAATTCCTCCAGGTATTTCTTTTGAGTTTCCTTGGAGAATCGAATGCCTAATTCGCCAGCCTTATTTAAGAGAGAGAACATATAGCCATTAGCTGAAGTATGAGGCATACTCTTACCCTTGCGCTCGAAGTCGGGACATTTGGCTACCAACTCATCATAGATTTTCAGTCTTTCTTCCCACATATTGTTCTCTTTAAAGGGTATTACTTAGTATTTCTCATGAAAATACTCATGTGTTCTTGTTTCTTTCTCCAACTTAGCCATAGCTTCATTAGCTCTTAACTCTATCCTCCTGATCTTTCCACTAATGGTCTTGGGCAGAGAAGAGGGGAACTCTATGATTCTGGGGACCTTATACTTTGCCAAACGCTCCTCAGAAAAGGAAAAAATATCTTTTGCTAATCCCTGTCCAGCTTCTACTCCTTCTCTTAAGATCACAAATGCCTTAACAGCGTACCCCCTCATTTCATGTGGACTAGCCACTACCGCAGCTTCTACCACATCCGGGTGTTCTATGAGGATACTTTCCACTTCAAAAGGTCCTATCCTGTAAGCGGAGGCTTTGATCACATCATCATTTCTCCCAATAAACCAGATGTATCCCTCCGCGTCCTTATAGGCCTTATCCCCTGTGTAGTAGAGCTTATGCTTAAAGGAAGCAGCCATTCTTTTTTCATCATTCAGGTACTCCAGAAAGAGGCCATTGTTCTTGGCTTGGTCCAGTTTTACACAAATAATCCCTTCCTCTAGTTCTGGTACCTCAATCCCTTCCTCATCAAATATGCCAATGTCATACAAGAAGGTAGGCTTCCCCATGGACCCTGGTTTCAGCTCTGCTCCCAGTAAGTTCCCTACCAAAGCGGTGGTTTCTGTTTGGCCGTAGCCATCTCTAATGATGACACCTGTTCCCTTCTGCCATTTGTCTATCACATCCGGGTTAAGGGGTTCTCCCGCAGCACAGCAAGACCTTAAACTTAGCTTATACTCCTTCAGGTCTTCCTGTATCAGCATTCTAATTACTGTAGGAGAACCGCAAAAGGTACTCACCTTCATGGCTTCCATGGCTGACAGCTGATCTTTGGGATCAAACTTATCTACCTGATTGGCGAAAATGGTAGCACCTGCATTCCATGGAGCGAAAAAGCTGCTCCAGGCAAACTTGGCCCAGCCTGGTGAAGAAATATTGTAATGTACATCTCCCCGCCTGCACCCTAACCATGAAAGGGTAGCCAGATGACCCACCGGATAGGTAAAGTGGGAATGCACCACGATTTTAGGTAAGCCCGTAGTACCAGAAGTAAAGAAATACAGGAAAGGTTCATCTGCCCTGGTTTTGGCTGCCACACTCTCTTCAGACTCTGCCAGTATACTGTCAAAGTCTATCCATCCTTCTTGGCTCCCTCCTACTACCAGTTTCAGCTTTACCTCCTGTCCTGTTTCTGCGAGTGCCTTGTCTATTTCATCTGTGAAGCTATGGTGGGCTATCATGACATCTGAAGCAAGGGTTTCCAATCTGTAGGTGAGGTCCTTGGTAACTAAATTGGTAGCGGTGGGCATAATGATAAATCCACCTTTAATGCCCGCTAAAAAGGTAAACCAGTTTTCAGGAATAAGGGGTAGCATAGTATAAATGACATCCCCTTTTTCTACCTGATGTTTTCTGAGAAGATTGACCAGTTGATTACATTTCTGGTAGACTTTCTGAAAGCTGTATGTCTCAAGCTGTTCATTATATTTCCAGATAAGGGCAGCTTCTTCTTCGTGCCCCTGAACATGTAAGGGATAAAAAATATCCTCCACCCAGTTCAGGTATTCTGGTTTAGGTGGATTCAAAGAGGTTAACTCTACTAGTTTTCCTTCTGAAATTTTCTGATTTACGTCCTTAAAAAATTCAATTAGCTCCATAGTAGTTGTGAATAGTAGTCCTTCTTATAAGTTAGAGAAGGGGAATCAGGGATTCAAGTACCTAAGCGTACTTTTTACAGTTACTATCCATTTTCTTACTGTGCTCTCAATTAATCTTGCCTTACTTTTTCTCAAACAGGAAAGCCGGTAGAATAGACCATAGAATCAAAAGGACGAAATAGACAGTTTCCGGTATCACATGAAACCAATTGGCAGCTAGTAAACCTCCGACCATAATCACATGAGCTAGGAATGCCCATAATAAGCCCATTCTCATCAGTTTTCTATGATAAGAAGTATCACGCTTGGTCTTTTTGAGGACAAATAGATAGAAGGGGACGAACAATATCAATGAGGTTAGCAGCCCTGGGTTATATTGGACATTAACTGCTCCTGCCAGTATGTGAACTATCCCATTGATAAAAATGATGGCAGCCATACAGTAGTAAGGAAATAGATTTTTGGGACTTTTAAGGATGGAGATACACCCTACTAACCAGACTAATGCGGTATTAATAATAAAAATACTGCCTTTGGTTAGCGGCCAGGTTGAAGATTCAGCTTCTCCAAGGGCAGAAAGGATAAACTGGTTGTTAAATGTGTAAAATGCATAGGTATTTCCAAAGATATCAATCCAATGCTCTTCAAACTGGTGGATGATATAGATTATTAACATCAAGATACTTAACATACGGTATTTGGAAAAAGTGCTTTTGTCTTTTTTCTCCTCCCAAATGGCAAAAGCCCCCATCAGCAAAAAGGGTACGGCATAAGTCCCTACTTTCATCCAGTGGTCAAGAAGAAAATCGTACTGACCTAAAGGAAGCCATAGCATGGCGAATAATAGGATAATCGAAATAGAGGTTAGGGCATTGTTCGGTTGCATGTGTGAATAGTTGCTTCAGAAGAACTTCAAGTAGTAAGATAGTAATAGAATTATATTTATTCTGCTGAAGTAATCCTTTAATTCTTAGAACAGTCCCTTAACCTCAAAAATTTTACCCCATACTATTCCCTATTCTCCCGAAGAATAACCTGCGAAGCGCTAATACTCTATTAGATTTTATGTGTGGAATTGTTCTGCACACAATTCGCCATTAATAAATGCGCCTGCAGCATGCCCTGCGGCTACGGCAGTGGCAACAGACCGAAAGGGCGTGGTGCAATCTCCACTGGCAAAAACACCTGCTACAGTAGTTTTCTGGAATTCATTTACCTTAATACGGCCAGCCTCAGTTAATTCGCATCCCAGCAAAGACGGTAGGTCAGCATGCTGTCTGGTGGGGATTCTCGCGTACATAGCTTCTACTGAAACTTCCTGACCATTCTCAAGGAACAGACTGCTTACCTGTCCTTGCTCATGGATAATTTCAATCACCTTAGACTTGATTAATTCAATACCTTTAGCCTGAAATACAGACAGTTGTTCAGTGGTAAACTCAGCTTCACCTGAAGAGATCACCGTCAGGTCATCTGTTAGGTTATGTACCAGGGAACTCAAATGAAAAGCCTCATCTCCTTCAGCCATAATAACTGTTTTTTTATGACGGACCTCGTATCCGTGGCAGTAAGGACAGTGAATGACTGATATGCCCCAGCATTCCTGGAACCCCTTTATTTCAGGAAAAACATCCTTAATACCAGTTGATATGACCAGCTTTTTTCCATGAAATAACAGACCGGTACTCGTAATTAGCTCAAATGTATCATTGATCTTTCTTCCGCTGGTAACGAGGCCTTGTATAGTAGAAACTGTTGGGTAAGAGCGCAACTGGTCTTTAGCCAAGGAAGAAATAGCCTTAGGTTCACTCCCATCATGTGTGAGGAAATTATGAGAATGGGGGGTTTGCCTATTACAGGGTTTCCCAGCATCAATAATGAGGGTTTTTCTAAGCGACCTACCGAGGGTTAAAGCAGCAGATAGACCGGAATAACTCCCTCCTATGATGATAGCTTCAAAATCATTATGATTCATTTTATCCATACCATATCCTTCTAAGTGAAAAATGTCCTAAGGGTATATTCAGGCTACTATGGCCCAGGAATCTCCGCCTTAGTCCACCTTATTTTCTCATGTGAGAATAAAGGTAGGAATTATACCTAAAAATGCAACAATGTTGCATTTATGGATCTGTTCACCTTGCTCCCTTATATAGATGCTAGATAAAAAAGGCGGACTTACGTCCACCCACCATTTGTTACCACACAATATTTTATGGCTAACTTCCAAACCACTTCCCGAGTCGGCTGAGCCAGCCTTCTTTTTGCTGTATGTGTGCATTAGTAGTATGTCC
>JBCCLI010000479.1:0-4744 GCA_039026975.1 Bacteroidota bacterium
AGCATTATAATTCATCCTGGATGTGTAGGGATAGGCCTCCGCCCTTTGGCTTTGCTCAAAAGTGTAGGTACCTGGCACCAGGGTAATGTTCTGGTTAGGGACATCATCATCCCCATAAGGGACTATACCCATATGATTGAATACTCTAACAGCCATGACACCCTTAAACTCTGCCATCACCAGCCTGATGATGACCTTAGGAAAAGCAGCTTCATAATAAGGAATATCACCTTCACTCTTCTTCCTTTGTAGGTAGGCCCGCCCTAACTCCTGAATTACCTGAGTACCAGACGCTACATTGAATTGGGAAACCCACACCTGTATAAAGGCACCATATCTATCTTCAGCTATGGTTAAGGCGGCCACCTCCTGGTTTAAGGCATTTCGCTGCCATGTACCTAAGTATTCCCGCTCTATATAAGGAGCTACTTCAACCGGAGCTGCAAAACTGCTACTAATAGCCACTAAGCCGAGCAACAAAGTGAAAAAGCTTTTCATGGGATTAACTGTTTGTGTAAAATACTAACGTATAGGAAGGGTAATTTCTTCCATACCAGCTGATGCTTGATAGCTTTCGCTTACCTATATGTAGTGACCGCTGTAAAAGTTACGCATAAATGAATCTTATTACCAAAAAAATGGCTGGCAGCAGGTTCATTTCCAGACAAATACCATCCTCAAGTATCTTTTTTCAGTTTTTGCATAGAAAATGCCTGAGCTTTTCCGGCAAACAGCGCCTTAGTCCTCGGCCAAACAGACCGGAAAAAGGCACTCTTTCTATAAGCTTCTAAATGTTGAGGAGATTCCCACTGACTGTAAGTGTACAGGACGCAGGAATCCTCAGAATCTTGCATAAGTTCCAGGTGTAAACAACCTGGAGACTGTCTAATGTGAGAATAATTCTGGCTAAAAATGAGATGAAATTCTTCCCGTTTTTCTTCCCTAAGGTGGAGTCTTACTATTCTGATAATCATAGGTATGTGTGACTTCCCTAAATATATCAGTCAAATCCCTATATTCGCATACAGACAAGGTATTTGATACCGTTACATTCAGAAAGGCATCCTTTTTTAATTCTCCTCTTTAACATGTGTAGTATGAAGAAATTTGTTGTCGGCATTCTATTCATCAGTTTTTGTTCGTTTACATTTTCTCAAGACCTCAATTGGGTTTTTCTCACTGACAAAGGAAGTTCTCCCTTCCCCCTTGAAGAAAGAGTAGCCCTTAGTCAGGAAGCTATTGCCCTTAGAGCAAAGCTGAATATCCCATTAGATGAGAAAGATGTGCCTGTCTACTCCCCATACATGCAGACATTACGTGCACATGACCTACAGCTCGTTACCCAATCCAGATGGCTAAATGCTGTAGTGGTAAGGGCGGAGAATGATACTGACTGGGCTGCTATCTATGAGCTTCCTTTTGTAAAAGGGATTAAGTCTGTGGGGAGGATGATCCTCACAGAAACTCAGTCGGAAGTCCTGGAAGCTCATGAGCCCTTGACTTCTATTTTTGATTACGGGGAGGCTAGTTTCCAAAATAATATGCTAAATATGGCTGCCCTTCACAGTAAGGGATATACAGGTAAAGGGGTACGGCTAGCTGTCTTTGATGGAGGATTTCCAGGCGTGGATACTATGAAGCTGTTTGATTCCGTGAGAATAGAAAATCGTCTACTAGGATATAAGGACTTTGTGAAAGGAAAAGAGGATGTATTTCACTCCTCCTCTCATGGGACAAGGGTGCTTTCTACCATAGCCACTAATATTCCTGGAAGTATGGTAGGCTCTGCTCCCCATGTAAGTGTGATGCTGTGTATCACGGAGGATGTCAGATCTGAAACCAGAAAGGAGGAGCATAACTGGGCAGCAGCTATGGAATGGGCAGACTCTATGGGAGTACAGGTAGTACACTCCTCACTGGGATACTCAGAGTTTGACTCCCCAGCAGATACGTACTCCTATTCTCAAATGAATGGAGATCATACCGTCATTACCCGTATGGCAGATATAGCTGCTTCTAAGGGAATTCTGGTTACTACCAGTGCTGGTAATGAGGGATCTGGAGAATGGAAATACATTACAGCTCCCTGTGATGCTGATTCAGTCCTCTGCATAGGATCTGTAGATAGAGAGAAAGTCAGGTCCAGGTTTTCATCCTATGGCCCCACCTATGACGGCAGGATAAAGCCTGATGTGGTAGCTATGGGCACGCGTACTACTGTAGCAGGCCCCTCGGATATGATACGGTCTGGCAATGGTACTTCCTTCTCTAGTCCTACAGTAGCAGGACTGGTAGCATGCCTCAAACAAGCTCATCCAGAAAGAAATATCATGGATATCATCCAGGCAGTACGTATGAGTGGTGATAACGCAGAATCTCCCAACAACGAATATGGATATGGAATTCCAGATGCAGGCTATGCAGATGAAATTCTTAAAAAGGAGGAAGGGGTAGTTAGCCTGCAGGAAAGCCAGGAAGAAGAACGCAAGCGACAGGCAGAAACCGCATTAGCTGAAAAAGAGACGGAAGAAACAGAAGGGTTTACTTTTACAGAAAATCCTCAAACCCTACTAATAAGGAAGGGGAATAAGCTGACCATTTCTACGCCTTCTAGCCTGGAAGAAGTAATTCTCATGTACGGAGATCAATTAGTGTCCTTACCTGCCTCTGATATTAAGCGTAAAGGGGATAAGGTTAAGTATAAGACTAAATATCTGGTTCCGGGAGAATATTACGTGAAAGTGGTTACAGATACCTACACTGAGTATATCCCTTTTATCATAGACTAGTTTATAGCTAACAGTTATATATGATCGGCGCCATTCTTGATGGAATAAAATCCTACCAGTACACCATAGGCATGATTAGCCGCTACAAGTTGTGGCGATATGTTATTTTTTCCAGTATTCTCAGTTTTGCCATCATTGCCTTTTTAGTGGCTGGCCCTACCTGGATTTTCCTGAATAGCGGCTTAGAGGAACGTATCCTGGAAGCATACCCTTTTGAATTTGGGCGGCATGTAGTAGAATGGTTACTAGAGAATCTTCTCATGATCATGATGATCCTCATCATGTTTTTCTTCCTGGGGAAGTACATCGTGATGATCGTATTATCCCCTTTCATGAGTATTCTATCTGAAAAGGTGGAGAGTGCTATTAAAGGGGTACCTGTCAAGAGTGATGGTAACTTTATTAGGGACTTAATCAGGGGAATCAGAATAGCATTAAGGAATATCATCAGAGAGTTAATTCTAACTGTGCTGGTCCTCATCATTTTTAATGTCATACCGGTACTAGGGACTATTGCTAGTACGGTAGTCATCTTTTTAATCCAGTCCTTTTATGCTGGCTTTGGGAATATGGACTATACGCTTGAACGGAAGAAGTACGGTGTGAAAGACAGTGTGAAGTTTGTGAGAAGAAACTGGTCTTTAGCCATAGGAAACGGAATGTTCTTCCTGCTACTGTTTGTCATTCCTGTGATAGGATGGGTACTAGCTCCGGTGTATGGCACTATCTCAGCTGTGTTACTGGTACTTACCCAAACAGATAGCATTCCCCTGGACAGTCATGCAAGAGACTAGTCTTGCAGAACAGAATGCTGGGTCTTTACTTTTTCTTGAATGGTTTGGAGGGCATGAACTACTGCCTCAGGTCGTGGAGGGCATCCGGGGATATACACATCCACAGGTAAGAAATTATCTACTCCCTGTACTACACCGTATACCCTGTGCATCCCCCCTGTAGAGGCGCAGGCACCCATGGCTACACACCACTTAGGGTCAGGCATCTGATCCCAGATTCTTTTAATTGCATGGGACATCTTGAAGGTACACCAGCCTGCCACTATCATGAGGTCTGCCTGGCGCGGGGAAAAGCGAAACACCTCACTCCCAAAACGGGAAACATCATATTTAGGTCCTGCAAAAGCCATCATCTCAATGGCACAGCAAGCGAGTCCCATAGGCATAGGCCACATGGAATTAGCTCTAGCCCAGTTAGTGATAAAGTCTACTGAGGTAAGCAGGTATCCTTGTTTTGCTAATGCTTTCTCTAGCCCCATATATATGGTTTTTAGAATATAACCTAATTAATCCAACTTTGTTGGAATTAGTTCCACTTCAATCCTCCCTTTTTATACACATATATATATCCAACGAAAAGGATTCCCACAAAGACCATCATTTCTATGAATGGAAACAGAGAGGGCGTACCTAGTATTTCTCCATTTAGCAGCTCTTTATACTGTACAGCCCAGGGATACATGAATACTACCTCTATATCAAATAGGATAAATAACATGGCTACGAGATAGAACTTTACTGAAAAGCGCTCGTGAGCAGTCCCTACGGGATCCATCCCGCTTTCATAAGGAGAGGATTTTAATTTACTGGGCCTAAAGGGACCCAGCAGCCTAGATAAATTAGCAAGTAATATGCCCAGGAAGATAGAAATCCCTAGCAGTAAAAATATGGGAATGTAATTTTCCATGAATGTTTACAGATCTACCACTTACAAATCTATCCAAAAAAACGGAGATTCAAATTAACTGGATGGGAATAAAAAAAGGGAAGCTAATGCTTCCCATACTTAAGCAAGAATTCTTCTCAAGAGGATTAATTCAGAGAGATACTTTTCATTTTCTCTACCTCTTCAATCATCTTGGTCAATTTTCTGTTTTGAGACTCTCCAAGATTCCTTACGCCAACTCTTTCCGCTTCATGAATCATATCCATCTTTACCCC
>JBCCLI010000480.1:0-4731 GCA_039026975.1 Bacteroidota bacterium
CTAAAATAACGTTTATTTAGTCTATTTACCCTCCATTTAGCACCATTCACGCCTAAAAACGCCTTCTTCCACTTGTAAGCTACCTAGAGAAAAGTAGCTTATTTTCCTTACATCCTCATCTATGTTTGTAGCGAAGTAATACTTCGACATAAACTATTAAAAATTAGTAACATACTTAAAAAAGGCTAAGGAACTTTTAATTGTTATGCTCTTGGAATCCAATATCTACATGTTCTTATCCCCCTTGTTTCGCTTGCCTAAGCTTTTATCTGTATTCATTTTAATAGTAGTCTTCTCATACTCATCAGCTATTGGACAAACTGATTCTCCAGAGGGGATTACGGTCTCTGGAGAATTGAGAAAATGGCATAAGGTGACACTGTCCCTAGAAGGCCCTCAAGCTTCCGAAAACGGTAGCCCTAATCCATTTATGGATTATTATTTGGATGTAACCTTTTCTAAAGTAGGTAGATCAGTAACAGTTCCTGGATACTTTGCTGCTGATGGAAATGCTGCCTACTCAGGAGTGAGTTCAGGTAATATATGGAAAGTACATTTTGCTCCGGATGAAATAGGTACTTGGAACTATACGGTCAAATTCAAAAGTGGAAATAATATAGCTATAAGCAATACCCCTAACTCCGGAGCAGCTGTTACCCCTTTAGATGGGCTTAGTGGTAGTATACTTATATCGGAGACTAATAAAACAGGAAAAGACAACAGAGGAAAAGGTCGGCTAGAATATATTGGAAGCCGATATCTTAAGTTCGCTGAAAGTGGTGAATACTTTTTGAAGGCCGGTGCTGATTCACCTGAAAATATGCTCGCATATGAAGACTTCGATAATACACCTAATGTAGGTAGTCGAAGAAAATCCTGGTCTAGCCATATTGGAGACTGGAATCAGGGAGATCCCACTTGGAAAGGAGATAAAGGGAAAGGAATTATTGGTGCTATCAATTATCTGGCTGAGGAAGAACAAAATGTTTTTTCCTTTTTGACTATGAATATCCAGGGAGACGATAGGAATGTGTTCCCTTATATAAGTGATAATCCTGCCGATAGAACCAGAATGGACTGCTCCAAGCTAGACCAGTGGGAAATATTATTTGAACATGCTGATAAACTTGGTATGTTCCTACATTTTAAAACACAAGAGACAGAAAATGATCAATTACTTGATGGGGGCGCACTAGGAGTTGAGAGGAAGATATACTATCGAGAACTTATTGCGAGATTCTCACACCATCTGGCATTAAACTGGAATTTAGGAGAAGAGAACACAAATACTGAAAGTGAGCGTAAGGCCTTTGCGGAGTATTTCTCTAATCATGATCCTTACCAGCATTTGGTAGTTTTGCACACCTTCCCCGGCTTGCAGGAAGCAGTATATAATTCCTTATTGGGAGATGTCTCAAGCTATACCGGAGCATCCATTCAGACAGACTGGACCAATGTGCATGCTGAGGTCAAAAAATGGGTAAGTAAGTCTAAGAACTCCGGGAAACCATGGGTAGTAGCTAATGATGAGCAGGGTAGTGCTAACAACGGTGTTAAGCCAGATGGAGTAGGTAATAACCACACTGATGTTCGTAAAAACGTACTGTGGGGTAGCCTTATGGCTGGAGGTGCAGGGGTAGAGTACTACTTTGGCTACCAGCATGCTCATTCTGACCTGAGTTGCCAGGACTTTCGGAGTAGGGATAATATGTGGGATTATAATAGATACGCAATGAGATTTTTTAAGGAGAATCAAATTCCTTTTTGGGATATGGTCTCATCCGATGATCTTGTAGCTGGAAATAATAACTGGTGCTTAGCCAAAGCACGTGATACGTATGTAGTGTACCTGACGCAAGGTGGTAACACTACCCTAAACCTAGGGAATGATGGGAAAACCTATGAAGTAAAATGGTTTGATCCTAGACAAGGGGGAGGACTCAAGAATGGAAACGTCACCATAATTACAGCATCTTCCAATGCAGGCATAGGCTCTCCACCATATGATCCTTCTAATGACTGGGTGGCTCTTATTCGGTCTACTGATAATATCCCATTTAGTGTAAGCATAAATAGTAACAAGACGGGGAATATTTCTATCGGAGAAAATGTAACGATAAATGCGGATGTTTCTGACCCAAATGGAAGTGTAGCGAGTGTAAAGTTCTTTAATGGCGGTACATTACTTGACATAGATGTTACCCCACCCTATCAGTATGCTATAAATGATATTCAAGCGGGGACATACAACTTTTCAGCTCAGGCGGTAGATGGAGAGGGAAATAGTGTTTCTTCAAATACGGTGCTGGTAAATGTAACAGATCCTTCAGGCTGTACTGCTACACATGAGGAGGTAAATGGTATAGTCATGATAGAGGCGGAAAGCATTTCTCCTGTAGATGGCTGGGTAATAGAAAGTAGTCTCAGTGACCATAATGGGAATGGATATATTAAGTGGGACGGTAGTGATCAATTTAATAATCCTGGTCAAGGAATTATGTCTTACTCTGTTCAAATTAATACCCCTGGTAGATATAGGGTCAACTGGAAAAGTCGTATTGCTATTGGAACTAATGGAACAGAGCATAATGACAGCTGGCTTAGGTTTCCTGATGCATCAGACTTTTATGGACAAAGAGGGTCTAGTAAAGTTTACCCAAAAGGTACTGGAAAAACCCCCAATCCCAAAGGAAATAGCGGAGACGGATGGCTGAAAGTATTTATGAATGAGGTAAATAAGTGGGCTTGGGCAGCCTACACAAGTGATCATGATGCACATGAAATCTTTGTAGAGTTTGATACTCCAGGTATATACACATTAGAGATATCAGGAAGGTCTAATGGGCATGCTATTGATAGAGTAGTGTTATACTCAGACTCAATAAGTGGAGCAGAAGCGACTAGCGATCAACAGCCAGAAACACCTTGCACGGGAGGAGGTACACCTCCACCAGCCAATCAGCTACCGAGTGTTACCCTTGGTATGACACCTAATAGTCCTGTCCAAGATGCAGGAGTAGATGTGAAGCTGAGTGCATCAGCCAGTGATTCAGATGGTAGCATTACCTCAGTAAGTTTTTATGATGGGAATAAACTACTGGGAGTAGATAATACTTTCCCATATGAGTGGGTATTGAATTCGATCCAGCCAAATTCGTACAGCTTTACTGCTAAAGCTACTGATAATCAGGGTGCTGTAAACACTTCAAATACGGTAGCCTTAACAGTCCCTGTACCTACAAACAGTGATTGTAGTGCTATGTATCAAGAAGAGAATGGTCTTGTAATCATAGAAGCAGAAGGCGTATCCGTGAAGGAAGGTTGGATACTTTCACAAGCTTTAGAGGGATATACTGGTTCAGGGTATATGCAATGGAATGGAGTTAATCAGTCAAGTACTCCTGGAACATCGCCTCTGACTTATACCATTGAGGTCAGTACGCCTGGAACCTATAAAGTAAACTGGAGAAGTAGAATAGCAAAGGGAAATAGTCCCACAGACAGTAATGATAGCTGGCTACGGTTTCCAAATGCATCAGACTTTTATGGAAAAAAAGAAGGGAGTATTATTTATCCGAAAGGAAGCGGGAAAACGCCTAATCCTAATGGCCCTGGTTCAGAGGGTTGGTTGAAAATCTATATGAATACAATAAACAATTGGCACTGGGGAGCAGCAACAAGTGATAGAGACCCTCATCAAATTTACGTTGAATTTGATACTCCCGGTGTCTACAATATGGAAATTTCTGGAAGGTCAAATGGGCATGCCATAGACAGAGTAGCACTATATTTAGCGTCAGTCAATGAAGCAGATATATTTGCTAATGCTCAGGCTGAAACTCTCTGCCAGGGAGGAGAAAATCCCCCTGCCAACCAGGCACCAACTGTAAGCTTGGGTATATCTCCCGTAGGTTCAGTACAATCTGAAGGGACGAACATAACCCTTACTGCAAATGCTACTGATTCTGATGGAAGTATCACTTCAGTAAGTTTCTACGATGGTACTGAGCTATTAGGGACTGATGGTAATTTCCCCTACGAGCTTACGCTTGAGGGCATCCAAGCCGGGCTATATTCCTTTACTGCTAAAGTAACAGATAATGATGGCGCAACAGCAGTTTCTGAAGAGGTATCCCTGACAGTGATAGCTTCAGAAGAAGGTGGATGTACAGCTATGTATCAGGAGAATGAAGGCATGGTTATAATAGAAGCAGAAGGTGTGGCCGTTCAAGAAGGTTGGGCCCTTTCCCAGTCCTTAGACGGTTATACGGGAGCTGGTTATATCCAATGGGATGTAGCAGACCAACCAAATACACCTGGTGTAGGAAAAATGACCTATACCATACAAATTAATACTACCGGTACCTACAGATTTAATTGGAGAAGTAGAATCTCTACCTCTAATGACGTGACTGAACAGAATGATAGTTGGCTACGTTTTCCAGATGCCACTAATTTTTATGCAGAAAAAAATGGGAATATTCTTTATCCTAAAGGAAGTGGAAAAACTCCTTTATTATTTGGGCCAGGAGTTGATGGATGGATGAAAGTTTACATGAGTACAGCTAATGAATGGCACTGGGGAGCATTCTCTAATGATGAAGACTTTCACAGGGTTTATGTGAGTTTTGATTCTCCCGGGGTCTATACCATGGAAATATCCGGTAGGTCTAATGGGCATGCTATTGATAGAATAGCCCTCTATCTTGAGCCATTCTCAGGTGTAAATCC
>JBCCLI010000481.1:0-4699 GCA_039026975.1 Bacteroidota bacterium
CCTTGGGGAAGATTAAGTTTACCAGTGATGACTTCCGGCATAGGGCCGTGCACGTGCGAGAAGTTCACCCCTCCTTTTTCAAACAGGTTTCCATCCTGAATGAGACGGGTTCTTCCTCCTCCTCCGGCTTCGCGGTTCCATACATCTTCCTGAAATGTAGCTTTCCCGTCTACTTCTTCCAATCCATGACAGATACTGTCTTGGAGTGTCTTCATGAAATCGACTATCTCAGCTAATTCCGGTCTCAAGGTGAGTATTTTTTCCATGCACGCATATTTCCTATCGGGCGCGAAAGATACAAAAAACAATTGCATTAAGCACCGCTGACTTCAGTCATTGGAAACTTACCTTCTTTAAGAGAATAGAATTGCTGCATGTATACCATATGGGGCAGCGTAAGGACGGATATAGCAATAAAAAATAGTAGAAAAGGTGAAATAAAGCTAGCAAAATACCCCCCAAGACCGAGGAGTAAGCCTATCCCCAAAAAGCTGATTAGGGAAAACGGCCAAGCATGCTTAACAAAGTCTTTCCAGCTAAATGTAGGCTGCTCCAACTTGAACACTTCTATCTCCCAGTTTATGGAAGATAGGCTATGCCAAAGGGCGAAATAAACCGTAAAAGAGATTAAGAGTCCTCCCACATAGCTGATCATAAACAGCACGAGAAGATTAACTATCTCAAAGGCATATGCCTTCACAGTAAATATTCTCAAGACTCTGCCCAGTGTAAGCAAGGCCAATACAAGCACAGAAAGGAAAATTAAGATCTCTATTCTCAAGGAAAAGATAGCGGTTAAATCAGACGCAAACAGGCCAGCCAGGATTTGCTGACTTTCTTCTGGGTTCAGGAATATAATGGCAGCTAATACCCAAATACCCCAGCTAGTATAAAGAATAGTCTTGTAAGGATGAGATTCTCCCAGGGCTATGTAGGTAAACTGAGACTGGCCAAAATGGTAGGCAGAGATAGCCAGGAAAATCAATAAGCTCACTAAGGGGAAGTAATACCAACACAGTCCATAAACAGCCATTCCTAATATATACAGCATCAGGAACCTAAAGATAGATACTTTCCTCCCGGCAGCCTTTTCCTTGTATGAAAAAATTACGTGGTCAGTAGCGCCATGAGGAATACCCGTTACTACCATTCCGAGGATAAAAATACCTAGTGATACAGTAGTCAGGAGGGTTGGAAAAAGAATTGCTAGCAAGATAAAACTCAGACTAGCTAGCATGACAAATACGTATAGTTTACGGAAGTGCGCGCTCATGTTTTTCCTCGTAAGCAGGGTTAGAAAGGGTAGAGGAGGTAGAAGAGAAACTTTTTCCTTTACGCATACTGGGGCTCAGCGGCTTAGTCTTGACTTTCCCTAGTATGTAATGCTCCCATATGGCCTGAAGAAAGGGCTTCCAGGGCAGTCTAGTCAGGATATAAAGATCCTCCCACCAAAAAGTTTTCTCATCCAAGAATCTCAATATGAGTTTGATTTTATTCTTTTTGAAAAGGACATCAAAAATTGACTTAGTAATATGCCCCTTGTTTAAAATGATATGTAGCAGAAGCGTATCATACCATTTAAATCGCTTTTTATGTTTGCGCTGGTAGTGTGGATGACCTTTTTTCTCAAGTGAGGATACAATAGCGGCCACATCAGCTTGAATACTTTTAAAGGTGTATCCTGTAGAAGCTTTCGTGAACCCCCCTGCTGTACCCAAATTAATAATATGCTTCCCTCTATGTCTTTGGAAAGGATAATCAGTCATAGGAATAATACCATATTCCTCTCCCATGATTTTAAACGGAGGGAGTCCAGCCTGATGCTCAAGATATGTTTTTAGCTCGTGCTGATATTCTTCTCTGGTGAGTAAGAACTCAGAAAAAAGCGTATACTCTACTAATGCTTTTGTTTCTGAAAAAGGTAACACATACATGAAGCGAGTTTCTCCATACTGGGGAACCCTAAAATCCATGAAGGTAATTTTACCTTTTTCAAAGGTGGGAATCTCAGTTTCTATAAACCAGCCCAGGAAATGCTGTTTTAGCGAATAATACTGCTGCTGATTATCAGGAATATTCGTAGGTATACTATTGAATACATAGGAAGCAGTGTATTCATTTTTGAGGGTAGTAACTACTGCTGCCTCCCCCTCTTCACGTATATCAATTACTTCTTCAGTGGCTATATCAACGTTCGGATACTGCTGGATTAGCGAGCGAATTTCAGAGAAAAAATGCTTGCTGTCTACATAAAAGTATTGATAAGGAGAGACATCTTCTGAGATGCTAAAGGAGTTACTAACAAATTTAAGATCCTTCCAACTAGTTTGCTGAGCAGACTGATAGGGTAAGGGATACTTGTTCCAGAAACACCAGGTTTTCCCAGGGGGATCATGCCATTGATTATCAAGAATCAATACCTTAGCATTCCTAAGAGAGGAACTGAGAAGGTGATATACCAAGCTCATTCCCGAGCACCCTCCACCTGCGATTATATAGTCGTAGTCTTTATCCACAAATAATTTATTGAGGGAAGGAACAAAAGTTTTTAAAAAAGTCCCGAACAATTTTTGTCCGGGACCCACACATCATACAGATGCAACCATCACATTATGCTGTGGCAGCCTGTCTTGAGTTTATTGCTACAGAATAAACCACAAGACCGAATCCGATTTTGTTTATTGCGTCACCGACGTTATAGATCAGATCCAGGCTAAACATTCCGTCTAATAGGTTTCCAGGCATAGTCATGTATCCAATAGGATAAATAGCCCAACCTACTAATACAAAGTTTCTTAGCAGACGAACTGCAGTAACCAAGTTAGGGTTATTAGACTCATCAGCCATTTTCTTAACTGATCCAGCTGCAGCTTCATACAGGATGTAAGCGTAACCTAGAGTTGAAGCAACCCCCCAAAGAATGGTATTCGCAGGGTCAAGAGCCTCACCAATGTATCCAGTTACAAGCATTACTACTGATGCAGCAATCATTTTCCACATAAGGTCAGTCTTGGCACCGTAAGGCTTGAGAAGTAGATAGAACTCTACACACATCAAGGGTACAGTCAGTGTCCAGTCAATGTAACGGAACTCTGTAGGAGAATCTCCTGTTGCTAAGTAGTAGTCTCTCATGTAGAAGTAGTGTACAGCGGCGATCATAGTGATCAGACCTGATACTAGAAGAGAAGTTTTCCACTTCCCTTCAACATTGCCCATTTCAAAGAAAAAGAAAACGGACGCAGCGAACATTGACATATACCCGGTGAAGAAGGTGAATCCAATGTAGTCACCCGCCTCCAGAGTTTCTGCCAACAGTGTTGAAATTGAAGTTAACATATCCATAGTGTTACAACGTATTGGGGAATTAATTAAAAATGAATTTTTACACTAAACTTACTGATTTCGATTTTTGTTTACTTTTGATCCATATTTGATAGACACAATATTTCAGCCCCACTTAAATACACTCAAAAAAAATATTTTTTTCAAATAATAGCAATACATAATTGCCTGCTTAGCAATGACATATAGCAAAATCTTGATATAAAAATTCTCAGATATTTCCATTATGAAAAAACCCACAAATCGTTTTTGTTAAACTTTTCCATTCAATAAATAAACAAAACTGATCCTATTTATCAAAATATTTACGCTTTGATTTTTGTTGATTTTCCCTTTACGAGCATTTTTTTCAGTAATGCCAGAAATCATTACATTGGGTGAAATGAGCGTTTCTAACACATTATCAAGCAGATTCAAACCTTTCAAATAGCTTATGGGAAAATTGATTGACCTCTCTACTTTTACTTTTTCTGGCCAAAAAAAATTGGCTTTACCTGACCTTCCTACCCGTATTCCCCTACTTTATGACAGCAAAAAGGCCTATAAAGATCTACTAGAAACTTATCAGGAAAGCATACATGACTACCAAAATATCATGTATGCACATAACAGATATTCCCTACTTCTTGTATTTCAGGCCATGGATGCAGCCGGAAAGGATGGCACTATTAGGAATGTACTTTCGGGCGTTAATCCCCATGGCTTACAAATTTTTGCTTTTAAAAAGCCCAGCACTAAAGAACTAGACCATGATTTTTTATGGAGAACTACTGTTTGCTTTCCAGAAAGAGGGAGAATAGGAGTATTCAATAGATCATATTATGAAGAAGTTCTCGTAGTAAAGGTACATCCTGAAATTCTCACTAAGTACCAACTTATCCCTAAAGAGGAGATACAAGACATAAATAAAGTATGGGTACAGCGGTATCAAGCCATTACTAACCTGGAAAAATATGCGTACCAAAATGGTACCAGGGTGATCAAATTCTTCTTAAATGTATCTAAGGAAGAACAAAAAAATCGCTTTCTAAAAAGGCTTCGAACGCCTGCTAAAAACTGGAAATTTTCAGAGTCTGACATAGAGGAAAGGCAGTACTGGGATGATTACATGGACGCCTATACTGACTGCATTAATGAAACAGCCACTGAATGGGCGCCTTGGTACGTCATACCAGCAGATGATAAGCGAAATATGCGCCTCATGGTAGCCCAGGTGATAGAGGAGCATCTTGCAGGCTTAGATATGAATTATCCGGTCATAGATGAGAAGAAAAAAGCTAATTTCCAGATGTATGAAGATATGCTTATGAAGGATTAATGATCCTCACCCATGTATACTTCTAACAAACCTTCTGGC
>JBCCLI010000482.1:0-4679 GCA_039026975.1 Bacteroidota bacterium
ATCGCAGGGGGCTTGAAGAGCTGCATTGGCGGGATAAAGCGCCTTGGAGTGAATACCAAAATGGAGTCATGTGGAAGGCTACCTAACACTGGAAATAAGGATAGGCTTACCTAAAGTTGAATGCACACTATATTTCCTGCAGCTACCTAAAACCTGGAAGTAGATTCACTCTGCTTCAGCAACCATTCTATGGCTTTTGCGCGCATTTCAGCAGACATTCTGTGGAAGTCATGCACTTGCTCGAACTGAAACTTATCTTTCTTTTCGTAGAGGTCATATATTTTCCCCACCTCATTACTCATTTGGTGAAGCTGTCTGATGTCAGCATATTGATCCCAGGCCGCCCCTATCAGGAGTTGAGGTCTGGGCGCTATACTGGCCATGAGTTCATCAAAGTCTACTGGAATTCTCTCCTCATATTTCTCAAAGAATCCCAGACGTGGGATAAGCCCATGCACATTGACGGTAAGTGGAAGAAGCCCTCTTTCAGGTTGTTTTCCTGCCTGCCGGAAGGAGTGTATCCCACAAATACTGATCACCCCTTTAATCCTGTTATCCATGGCAGCCGAAATAGTACCTACCTGTGAGCCAAGAGAAAATCCAATGACATATATCTGCTTTTTATCCAGTAGAGGATGGGAGGAAAGAACTGACAGTCCGTGCCTCACATCTGTAACCATGGCACCCATCAAAGACCAGTGGGGATATCTGGTATAGAAATCTTTCGCCTCTTCTACCCTAGTTCCGAAACCTGGCAGGTCAAAAGCATAGACGGCAAAGCCCTGCTCCAATAGCGGCTTAAAGAGAGGGTCTACATTCTTTCTATATCCACTAGTGTAGGCGTATTCATGTAAGAAAATCACCACTGGAAACGCATCTGATACCGGCTTACCAGTGGAGTCAGTCTTATAGTATAATTCTCCCAAGTGTAAAGCCTCTTTACGGATATTACTTCCCAGAGTAGGAAAGCCTATGAGTTCTTTTAAATAGTTTTCCCCGACTCGCTTACTTTGAGATCCAGGTGCATCTGCTGTTCCCAGTAAGCGCATGACCTCTTTTTGGACATGCTTCCGTTTTGATCGCCACTCTTCCAGGATTAGGGGTAAATTCCGTTCCTTATTCCAACTTAAGTCCTTACTACTCCTTCTGGGAAACATGCCAGGGTCTATATACTCCCTCCTTTTTTCTTGCCAGGAGGAAAAAGCATAGGGATACAGATCCTCCCCCTCCAGGCTGAGGGAGTCCTTTTTCCCAAAAGCTTTATCAAAGAAATCTATATAGGTCTCCATATCTTTCACAGTGGGTCTGTGTAAGCCCGCTCTTAAATGAAGCCTTATATGCTCTTCCCCTTTCTGATCCTGAAATACCTTTTTAGCCTGCATATAATGCTCATAAATCCCTTTGGGGTTTCCATAGTGTTCAAACTTAGAGGAACTGAAAAGGATGTGGCGAGGAGCTATGAGGGCAGAGAGAAAATTCTGATCTACCGGAAGAGAATGAGACCTGCCTGCAAAGAACTTCAGCCTTGGGTGAAACCAATCAGGGAAATTAGTGGTGAGGGCAGCTATGCTTTCATTATCATACATATCCCCAGTAAACCTAAAGGGGATTTCGCCTCCTGTGCCTCCACTGCATAATACGGTAGCCTGTATGCGCTCATCAAAGGCAGCTGCCATAAATACTTGTTTAGCATCCCTGGACAACCCCATAATTCCTACTTGATTTACCTGAATGTAAGGTAGGGTGAGGAGGTAGTCCACTGCCCTATGGCTTGCCCAGGCTCTTCTCATAATCCGGGCAAAATCATAGCGAGGATAGTAATAAGAAAGAAAGCTGTCTGTATCATCCTTATCATCACAGGCATGATACAAACATACCGCATACCCCCGCCTCAGTGCAGCCTGTATACTCATCCAACTTTCTCCTTCAGCCCCTGGGGTAAGTATGAGAGGAAAAGGTCCTTCACCTGAAGGCAGGAAAAGCTCTATTCCCAGAGAAATATCTGTCTCCTGTTCCCAATACAGCTTGGAGGTTATAATTCTGGTGTTTTCCTTGGCTGAAGTGCGTATATGCTCAGCCCATACTGAGTCTGGAGGTGGGGGGATACTGCCACTTACCCAGTATTGATAGCCCTTTTTTAGGAGTTCTCTTTGGCTTTTCCAGCTTTCTGTTGCCCGTTCTGTTAAGCCATCAGCCGTCCTGTATTCATAGCGATACACATTAGGGAGCTGGTAAGAAGAAGGCATTCTTGAGAAATCAGGTGGGAGCTCTCCCGTCCTGTACACCCAATCTTCAAAGGTCTCATCCTGTGGACTGATAGCTACCTTCTGAGCCCATGGCGAGCGATAGTCAGGATAAATATTCATCAAGATATCCAGGTAGCCCTGCCGTTTTCTGTCAGTCTCCTGGGCCATCAGAAAAGAGCTAATAAGCAGACATGTTATGCAAAGCGTCTTTTGTATCATATCCTATTACTTCCTCTATTAATAGGAGTTTATCAGCATATATCCTACCCTACAACTTATCTGCACCAACAGACAGGATAGGAGAATCAAGAAATTGCTACGTTATTCGAACTAACCATGTCCAAAAACTGGTCCATAATTATTTCCTTGAAGAAATTCTCTTACATACCCCTACTAAGCTGACTGTCAACTACTTTTAAGACAATTCATTGCCCATCCTAATCCGCCTGAAATTCTGTAAGTATCAGCTGTAATTCGCTGAATATATCTCTCATAAAACTATTTTATTCAGGGTAAAAGTCAGCCCATCTTTATGGGTAAGCTTCTACTGTAAAAATATACACTGGGTGTCTCATGAGAAATAAGTCCACTCTCACACCAAAAACTAGCCAGAAACTCACGACCAGGCTCATCCTGGCAGCAGGCGCTATCAGTCTGGTGATAGCGCTGTTTGTAGTTGTAGATTTTCACAATGGGTTTTCTATGGCTATTAACCCTACCAAAGTGGTATATTTTGGGACCAACTTCACAAATGCAGCTAAAGCATCTGTCCAAAATGAAGGGCAGATTTACTTCCAGGCCAATCTGGTCAATCACGGGGTAATTTCTTGTGGAGACTGCGTGATGGGGACCACCTATTTTGCTAGTAAAGGGGATAGCCTGCAAAGGATTTACGGAAGCCAACCTATTGAATTTTTTGATGTAGTACTGGATAATGAAGATGGAGTAGAAGTAGGGGTAGAGGTACGAATAGTAAATAGTCTCTTTTTTCAGCAAGGGAGTATTTACACGGATAAAAACGAACTTTCACATTATGTGCACTTTCTGGAAGGAGCTATTTATGAACAAGTAAGTGAGGAAAAATATGTAGATGGCTACGTGAGAAAGACGGGAATAGAAACCTTTACTTTTCCCATTGGGGAGGCTAACCGGTTAATGGAAGTTACCATTTATCCCAGAAATACCTTAGATGTATTTCAGGCAGCCTTCTTTGAGGGTGACCCTAATGAAGCTGTTATTCCCCAAGGCTCCCCTTTCCCTACCACCTCTTATGATGATTCTTCCATATATCAAGTTCACGCAAAAGAATACTGGGACATAGACGGGACTACCTCTACCCCGCTAAGCCTTAGCTGGGATGAAAATAGTGGATTATGGGAGTTAGTGGATGACATCAGCCAGTTAGGGGTAGTGGGCTGGGATGGAAAGCAGTGGATCTCCTTAGGTACTACTGGGGTTTCAGGCGACCTCAGCCGAGGAACCGTAACTTCTGAGGCACATATCCCAAATGATTACACAGCTTTCACCTTAGCTAATACGTCTCTTTCTGAATCTACATCTCCTGCTCAATGGCTAGCTTTTCACGTTTCCCTTAAGAGCGAAGATGCTTCACTTACTTGGAAAATAGCCTCAGAAAAGAATACTGAAGCCTATGAAATTGAAAGATCTTTCTCAGGAGGGGAGTTTATCTCTGTAGGATACGCACCTGCCTTGGGGGGTGAAGGGGAAGATATTATGGACTATACCTACACAGATCCAGGCGTGAGTAGCCTAGGAGAATCCCGGCTTTATTACCGTCTCAGAAAAGTGGATATATACGGAGAATCTCAATACTCAACTGTCATAACACTGGATGTTCAACAAGCCGTAGCAGAGCCAGAACTCAGTCTCTATCCTAATCCTACCTCAGACTTTGTCAATGTCCTATTAAAAGACAACAGCCAGCAAGCGTACTTACTCAGGATTCTAAGTATGTCTGGACAAACTGTTCATGAAGGGAGTATTCAGCCAAATGTAGATGTCCAAATCCGCTTGGGAGATTGGGCTGAGGGTACCTACACGGTAGTGGTGACAGATGGGAGCAGGCAATTTTCCAAAAAGCTAAGTGTAGCGAAGTAACCCGGGTAAGTTAAGATGCTAACAGAACGTACTCATTTCTAAGACCATGGCGGAATGGTAGAGAACCAGAAATAATTCCTTTTACAATCCTCATAAACCTAGCCAGCTATCAAATAGAATACTGCTAGTACACCGGAACCATACCTTACTTCAAACTCATACAAAAGCCGGAGGTAACTTCCTCCGGCTTGTCATAAATAGTATAGTGTATACGCTTATTCCAAAATCATAACTCTGCTTAGCTGTCGGTAGGTGCCCGCTTCCATGATGAGCTGGTAAACTCCTGCGGCCAGGTTAGATACCCGTAGCTGAGCC
>JBCCLI010000483.1:0-4677 GCA_039026975.1 Bacteroidota bacterium
CAGGAGGAAAGTAAGCTCATGGCAAGTATGCCTACCCACATGAGTGTGAGATAATTTTTCATGTCAGTCTTTTAGTTAATGGGTGGTTAGAATAGTTTTTTGTACTCCTTAGCATTAATGGTCAGGTTCATGGACTCATCAATGTCAACAACCTGAGAGGTGACCGTCCCGTCCTTACTAGTAGCCGTGAACTCCAGGATAAATCCGTATACCCCTGTTTGCTCTGCTGTAGCTTTACTGCCGAAGTACCAGTTAGGCATTTCCACATCAGGAGACGCCCAAAAGAGAATATCTCCTTCCTCATGCGCTGCTTTGTACTCATAGCAGGTGTAACCCAGAATAGTTTTGGTATTGCCAGTTTTGACAGGTTTCTGAAATTCTTCCACCTCTAGATTACCGGGAGAAGTTTCCATATTCTTTTTAGGGGAAATCTGCATCTTCATAAAATCGCTGTCCACAAAGATTCTGGCACGCCCATCATCCATAATGATGACTGCATCCCCATTCATACCTTCTGACCCATACTGTTCCATATCAGCTTTCATCCCGAAGTAGTCAGCAGTAGGATTTATCAGATAGGAAACCTGATAATTCTCCTTGTCATCCGTCGTAACAAGGGTCTTAATTTCTGTAGTGAATTTGTATATGCCCGGCTCTCCTTCAGAGAGGGTGACGGGTCTATCAGCAGAGGGCCTTTTTTTCTTTTTCTTGGGTTGTGCCTGACTGACCGAGCTGTTGATGAGTGGGTCAGAAACAGCTATTTCTGCAGCGTACTTAGCTCCTTTAAAGCTAAATGCGATATTCTCTACATCCAGCTTGGTGAGGGTAAGTGTTCCCTGTGTTTCTGGATTATTATGTACAAGTTTAAACTCAGGGTCTTCAACTCTTCTTTCTTCTGCTGTTTTATACCCTCCTAGGTAAGCATCATAGTAGAGCTCCAGCGTAGCATCTTGCGGGATATTCAAGGTTAGCGGAAGGTCTGTACCTAATTCCAGCTCTTGCTTAACGGTTAGTACAAACATGTCATAGGTATCTGTTCCATGAGTGTTCCACCAGGCAGATATACGAGTATGTCCACTTTCTTCATCCAGGGTGATTTTAGGCTGTGAGATAGAGGGGATGTCTACAGGTCCATGATTAGGTCCGGTGATGGTGGCAGTTCCATAGTTCTTCTCTGTATTCTCCTCAGTATATTCTTTTTCTTCAGATCCATTAGGTCTTTCAGATGGATCTTCTTTTTTCTTTTTGTTCTTCTTAGGGGAGAAAATATCCTCTATGACTTCATCCGTCTTTTTAACAGCTTCATCCTCTACCTTTCTTTCTGTTCTGTACTTGATTCTGTCTTTTACCCTTTTGAGAAGTTGGGCCTGACTCGTGGTACATCCTATGATAAGGAATGTGGCTAACAGTAACTTTTTAATCCTTTTCATACTTATAGTTTGGGGATTAGTAACTGCCAATAGAGAAAGGTTAACAAGTGAGTGGGAATTTTTTCAGATTCTTTTTGTTAACCTTTTGAATTAAGTTGTACCAATGGGTAGTAAAGAACAAAGGCTACAGGAAAGGTTGAGGAAGGATGATAAGCAGGCTTTGAAGGAAGTCTACCTGACTTATAAGGAGGACTTTTGGGCGTTCTTTGTATCCAGAAATATACCAGAGGTAGACTTGGAGGATATCTATCATGAGGCAGTAGTAGCCATGTATCAGAACTTTGTCTTAAAACAGCTTATACTGGAGAAAGCAAGTCTAAAGTCCTATTTGATAGCTATTGGAAAGAATAAAGTTCTGACTAAGTACAAGGAAGAAAAGCGGATCACTTTTATGGAAAGTGTTTCTGATGTTTCGGAGGAGGTAGAAGAAATAGAGGTGGACTTAGGGCCTGAAGAACAGAAACTACAACTCGCACAAGCCTACCAACAAATGGGAGATAAGTGCCGGGAGCTGCTAAAGCTATTTTACTACCGAGGATTTAGCATAAAAGAAATCGTGGTGGAAACCGGCTATAAAGATGAGAACACGGTCAAAAGCTATAAGTCCAGGTGCTTGAAGAAGTTAAAAGAGACTATAAGAATGTATCATGGATAGGGAAGCATTATTTCGCAAAAAAATACTGGGTCAGTTGACCCCAGCGGAGGAAAGCTCCTTGTCCGCCTTGTTTCAGGGAGATCCTGACGCTCAGGAAGAATTTCAGGAATTCCAGGCTGTGATGGCTGCTGTCATAGAAGGGGAGAAAGCTGAACTAAAGGAATTTCTTAATAGAATAGAGAAAGAAGAAAGGAAGGTCATCCCCATGAGGTGGATGTCTGTAGCAGCTGGTTTGGTGCTATTAATAGGGCTTTCCTACATCTTCTGGCCTAAGCCTAACACCTCAGACTTGTACGGAACTTATTTTGATACTTATCCTAATGTGTACCTCCCCATCACCCGTAACCAAATAGGGGAAGATAGCCTTCTATCTGTAGCCTTCTTTCAGTACGAATCCGGCCAGTTTGAGAAATCGAGTCAGTCTTTCCTCCTATACACTGAATCAACTGACGCCAAAGATGAGGTCAACTTCTACCATGCCATGTCTCTCATGCAGATAGGCAGTCTGGCACAAGCTAAGGATATTCTTGATTCTATAGATAATCCTGACTTTGACTATGCTGATGAGGTGAGTTGGTATAGGAGTCTCATTCTCCTAAAGAATGAACAAGAAGAGGAGGCTATTTCTGCTTTAATAGAATTGAAGAATAGAGGAAGTTCTTTCAAGAAAGAAGAGATAGAAGCACTTCTGGAGAAATTAGTGGCAAATAGGAACTAATAATGAAATCTACACTGTATGATGGAGACTTTCTGGTCTATGCCTTTTTGACCACTCACTCTATATACTAGCCTATGTTCTGAGGTGATTCTTCTTGACCAATACCCCTTTAGGTCGTGTTTCAGAGGTTCAGGTTTCCCGATTCCTTTAAAGGGATTTTGTCTTATGGCTTTGATAAGCTCTTTTATCCTTTTAGCTATTTCCGGATCTGTTTCTATCCAGTAAGAAAATTCCTCCCATGCGTTTTTGGTAAACTCTATGTTCACTCTTCATCCAGCTTATATGGAACCGTATCTCCATCTTGAAGTTGAGAAAGAGATTCTTCTAAGCGTCTTCTATTTGCACTTGTGGATAAAAGATGAGCCGTTTCTTGGAGAGAATTATATTCCTTGATAGACATGATGACTATAGCATCTTCTTCCTTAGAATTTCTAGGAACGATAAGCACTTCTAAAGAATCACTTACCTTATCAAAGAAGCTCTTCATATTTGAGCGTAAGGAAGAAATGGTAACAGCTATCATTTTTGTACTTAATTTTGTACAAAAATTAATAAAATTATTGCACAAATTGAAAAGAACTACTTCTTAGTAGCCTTTTTCTTGCCACGCACCTTTTTTCTAGTTAAATAATTTGTATTGGTTCACATTTATTCAAGTTATGATGAGAGCGACCAATATATTCAATTCTGTAATTCCACTTGTAGATTAACTTTGGCACCAAGAGCTTGGAAAATCTTGATTACAGTTGACAAGGTGACATTCTGTGCGCTTCCTTCCAGTTTAGAAATTTGGGCCTTTTGAACGCCGACTAATTCTCCTAGTTCTGTTTGTGTCATATTTCTTGCCAGCCTCGCTTTTTTTATCATCTCCCCAATTAACTCCATCTTTAATTCGAACTCATAAGACTCACGTTCGGCACTTCCTACTTTGCCGATGAATTCGTCCTTAAGCTGGTCAAGGGAATAGGTTTTCAACTCTTTTTCCATGATTAGTTATTCTGAGAGAAATATTTTTCTTTAAGTCTAACTGCTTTTTCTATTTCTTTGGCAGGCACTTTTCCTTGTTTCTTGACTATGCCATGAGTTATAATGACAAGCGTATTTTTTCCATCTCTTTTATCCCAAAATGCCAACATTCGAATCTGTTGTTTATTGAATCGGGTTCGAAACTCCCAAACGTCGTTGTTGAGTTTCTTGAATAATTCCGGGTCTAGCGTAAATCTTGCCTTATCTAGATTATAGATAACCTTCCTTTGTGTCTTTTTGTCCAGGTTTGCTAAGAATGTTCGGGCTTCTTCTAGAAAAATCAGCTCAAACTTTGGAGACATATACGGTTTTGATACGAAGTAATTTAGTTAATTGTTTCCATAAATGGAAACCCATAAAAGCCTTTAGAACATCCTTTTACTTCCATTTATCTAACTTAGCCCCCACTCCCTCGTTCACCTCCTGCATTTCCTTCCATGTCCAAAGGGATTGTGGAGACACGTTTTCATAAGCCTTTCTGTAATAAGAGGTGATTATCTCCTGAAACTGCTCCGGTGGGAGGGAAGAACTGCCTATTTCCCGGGTGTAAGGATGATCAAAACGATCGGCCTTGTCTAATTTGCTGGTATTCAGATGGAGGGAAGGTCCTGTATCTTTGATGGCGTGATACACCCATCTGCCATTTTTCTCTAGTGTATTCAGATAGGCAGCTAATGGTTTAAAGCTGATCCTGGGAAAGGATTTTCTCAGGGGTGTATCTACCCATGTTGTGTATTTATACTCTAGCTCATACTTATTCTCTGGATACATCATTAAGACCATGTCTGCCTGACCACTTCTAGTAAAGAGGGCATAGTAGTGTAGGGGAGAGGAAGCGTTAACCACAG
>JBCCLI010000484.1:0-4662 GCA_039026975.1 Bacteroidota bacterium
ATTAGCGGGCGAGGCCTTTTTAAGTCAAGCTTCCTTTGAAAGTCATGATAAACTTGGAAAGGTATTGGATTATATAGCTGAGAATTATCACAGGAGGATAAAACTCTCTGACCTGGCTACTATTAGCTATATGACAGAGACTTCCTTTTCCCGGTTTTTTAGTAAAAACTTTCAGAAACCCTTTACTGCCTATTTGAATGAGTATCGGATCAGTCGTTCGTGTAGGCTCCTTATAGAAACAGAGACTTCTATTTCTCAGATAGCCTATGCTTGTGGGTATGAAAGCCTCTCTTTTTTCCATACCCAGTTTCAAAAATATGTAGGCCGTTCTCCTTCATCCTACCGGAAAATGTACCGCAAAGGAATAGCCCTTTCTTAGGCGTATGTTGTCAGACCGTTTTGAAGATAGGGAGAAAGCTTAGCCCAGTTAAAGGTAACTCCTACACCTGGAGTATCTGGTGCTACTGCTTCATAATTCTCTACTACAAGTGGTCTCTCTGTATACTCGTCTATGGGGAAACTATGTACTTCCATCCATCCCGCATTAGGCTGAGCTGAGACCAGACTTACATGGAGTTCCTGCATACCATGAGAACAAACAGGTGTTTCGTATAAGCGGGAGAGTTTGGCAGCTTTTAGCCAACCCGTTATTCCACCGCAATTAGAAGCGTCTGGCTGGATGAAGGATAGATTTGCTTGTTCAAAAGCGTACCCAAACTCATAAATGGTGTGGAGGTTTTCTCCCATAGCAAGAGGGATCCCCGTAGCCTGGGCTATTTTTGCATATCCTTGATAGTCGTCAGGGAGAGTAGGTTCTTCAAACCAATAAATGTCATAGGGTTCAAATGCCATGGCTGCCAGAATAGCTTGTTCCACTGACATAGAATAATTGGCATCTACCATGAAAGTGATATCCTTCCCTATTAGAGCTCTAACTGCTGAGATGCGTTCAAGATCCTCCTCCAAGTCTTCCTTTCCAATCTTGATTTTTACTCCATTAAATCCTCTGTCCAAATATCCCTGAACACTACGAAGAAGTTTGTCCAGGGAGAACTGAAGATCTATCCCCCCACAATAGGCCTTGCAAGTATTGTTAACGCCACCAGCCATTTTCCATAGGGGTTGTTTTGTGAGCTTCCCCCTTATATCCCACAGCGCAATGTCTATGGCGGAAGTCGCGAAGGATACTATACCTCCCCTCCCTACATAATGCATATGCCACTCCAGGAAATCATAGATCTCTTCTATTTTTGTCCCATCTTTCCCCAATAAAGCTGGTGCTATATCGTGTTCGATCATAGCCTTTATTGCATGGCCACCCTTTCCACCTGTGTAGGTATATCCGGTTCCTTCTGCTCCATTCTTTAAGCTGATGGTAACGGTTACCAATTCGAAGTGTGTATGATCCCCATGTTTGGCATCGGTCAGGGTTTCTGCCAATGGGACTCTAAACAACTGGGTGTGAATATGGGCTATTTGCGTATCCATGCTTAGTGATATTTAACGTAAAAAGTCTTTTTCTCCAGGTACTGGTCAAATCCATATTTCCCATCTTCCCCTCCAGTACCACTTAATTTAAGGCCATTATGGAAGCCCTGATGTTGCTCGCCATGCCCTCGATTAACATACACTTCCCCGAACTCCAATTCGTCTACCAGGCGCATGATGCTATTCATGTCTTGTGTGAATACCATGGCAGCCAGTCCAAACTCACTATCATTAGCATATGAGATGACTTCCTCATAAGTCTTAAAGGTGAGTACCGGCAAGATTGGGCCAAATATTTCCTCCTTTACGATGGTCATATGCTGCTGAACGCCTGTCAGAATAGTGGGCTCAAACCAGTAGCCTTTTTCAAACTGTTTCCCTTTGGGTTTTCCTCCGCCAAAGGATAGGGTAGCCCCCTCTTCCAGGCTTAATGCTACTAGTCTCTCCATATTTGTTACCTCAGCAGCATTCATTTTGGGTCCTATGTCAGTGCTTTCCAGCATGGGGTCTCCCACCTTTAGAGACTCAACTCTAGCCATGAATTTTTCCATAAAAGCCTCATAGATCCCTTCCTGCACATACATGCGCTCGTTACAGGTACATATCTGCCCACAGTTATCAAAGCGCGAATGCAAGGCTCCCTCAACTGCCTGATCTATGTCAGCATCATCAAAAACGATACAAGGTGCCTTCCCACCAAGCTCCAATTGAACGTGGGTAAGGTTTTGAGAAGCTGACCTGAAAATGGCCTGTCCGGTAGGGGTGCTCCCAGTCATACTGACCATATTAGTAAGTGGGCTTTCTACTAAGGTTTTTCCTACTTCTATTCCACCGGTAACCATGTTGAGAACGCCATCAGGAATACCAGCTTTTTTAGCTAGATCACACAATTCCAGGGTAGCCATAGGGGCTTCAGGAGTAGGTTTAATAACCAGGGTATTACCAGCGACTAAGGCTGGGCCTAGCTTTCTCCCTGCCAAAGCGAGGGGGAAATTCCAGGCAGTAATGGCTACCACTACTCCTCTGGGGACCTTCTGAATCCAGATTTGCTCATTCGGGTTATCTGATGAAACTATGTCTCCTTCTATTCTTCTGGCCCATTCATAGGCATACTCTATGAAAGAACAAGTAACAGCTACCTCCATTTTAGCTACTGTCAATAGTTTCCCTTGTTCCTGTACCAGTAACTCCGCCAGTCGGGTCTCATTTGCTTTGATCTCTGCCACGAACTTTCTGAGAAGATTTGCTCGTTGGATAGGGGGAAGCTTTCTCCATTTTTTTTGTGCCTGATGAGCTGCCTCCAGGGCTTGTATCGCATCCGACTCGTTTCCATCTTGTACCTGACCAATAACTTCTTCATTGGTTGGGTTGAGAATCTTATCAAGCTTTCCCGAACTAGAGGGAACCCATTTCCCATTAATGAACTGGCTGTAAGTCTTTGTATTTGTTTGAGTCATAATTCATCATTTTGAAGCAGTTATCTTCCCATCCAACCGCCATCCACCAGCATGATACTTCCGTTCATATAGCTTGAGGCTTCAGAAGCTAAGAAAACGGTTGGCCCTTTGAAATCTTCAGGTGTACCCCATCTGCCGGCTGGGATTCTGCTGAGAATAGAAGTAGCTCTTTCCGGGTTATCACGGAGTGCTTGTGTATTGTCAGTAGCTATGTAACCGGGGGCGATGGCGTTTACATTTACCCCAGATCCGGCCCATTCATTTGCGAAGGCCATGGTCATTTGCCCAATGGCTCCTTTGCTGGCTGCATATCCCGGGACAGTAATGCCTCCCTGAAAGGTGAGCAGGGAGGCAGTGAATATGATCTTCCCCGACTTTCTACTGACCATTTCTTTCCCAAATTCTCTGGTAAGAATGAATTGAGCGCTTTGGTTTACTTCTATGACCTTATCCCAGTATTCATCAGGATGGTCTACAGCTGGTTTCCTGAGAATAGTACCAGCATTGTTGACGAGTATATCTATACTTGGATGAGCTTTCTTTACTTGTGAAATAAAAGAGTACAAATCCACTCTTTTTGAAAAGTCGCATTGGTAGGCGGTAAAGGTTTTGCCTGTTGCCACTACAGCTTTTTCCACTTCGCTTCCGCTTACCTCAAGTGAGGCAGAAACTCCTATGATGTCTGCGCCGGCTTCTGCCAGCCCTATAGCCATAGCCTTACCAATCCCTCTCTTACAACCAGTGACCAGGGCCGTTTTTCCTTCTAATGTAAATTGATTGAGTATACTCATGAATGTTTATGATTGACAGTTGATGAGATATTTCATGCCAGCAGGGTTTTGGTCTATTTCTTCAAAAACTGCCTGAATGTCTGAAAGGGAATTGACTTTTGTAATCAGCTTATCGAAGGGAATATGACCGGAGGCAGCAATTTCTATGGCTTCCTCATAGTCTTCTTCCTGATAAAGTCTTGCTCCCAGCATTTCTATCTCTGACCAAAAAAACTTGAATAAATCTATGGACCTGGGACCTCCACCATGGATAGCTACCATCACTATTCTTCCTCTTACGTTAACTACCTCTGTCATAGTGCTTACAGCAGCTTGGGAACCAGACACTTCAAATGCACAGTCAATCATAGCCTGATGAGTTAATTCAGAGATTCTTTCAGTAAGATTCTCTGTAACAGGATTGATGACCTGAAATCCAAGCTCTTTTAGCATGGAAATCCTGCTTTCATTCACTTCAGAAATAATGACCTGAGCATTCTTTCTCTTGAGCACATAGGCGATCAGTGTTCCAATAGGCCCTCCTCCCATCACCAGGCAATTTTCTCCCGCAGCTACTCGCCCTATTTTTACATCATGGCAGGCTACAGAAAGAGGTTCTATGAAAGCTCCATGCTTGAGGTTGAGCTGGTCTGGGAGCTTGTGAAGCGTATAGGCCGGTACTGTCCAGCTTTGCTGAAAAGCCCCTGCACTGTCAATCCCGATGAAGCTGAGATTTTTCCCCACATGTGGATAACCTTTATCAAAAGGGTGAGGGTCTCCGAACCGTAAGGGCCGTATGGCAACCTTATCACCCACCTGTACATTTCCTACATTTTCTCCTATTTCAGCTACTAGGGCTGATGCCTCATGTCCCACTATCTGAGGGGGACCAATACGCTTATCCATGACTCCATGAAAGATATGGACATCAGTACCACATACTCCAC
>JBCCLI010000485.1:0-4651 GCA_039026975.1 Bacteroidota bacterium
CAGATTACGGGCTTTGTGTTAGGGGGAATAAGAGCGTAAAGGATGAAAGGTTAGCTTGATTGTGTAGGTATCCGATTTTATCTGATCATTTTCAGGTTTCAATTAAGGAAGGAAACCATAATGCGATGAATAAAGGGAAGCTGAAAGAATATCAATCCCTTTTCAATGATGTCTCTTAGACCTAAAACTCTTCTCATTTATTATGCATGGCCTTCCGTGATTAATGGAGCAGAGGGTGATGTAATTACGGCGGCAAATGAACTAAGCCAGTATGATTATCTAGTGTTGGGAGCAGGCTTAGCCGCACCTACCCATGAGAATTTTCAACAAACGGTAGCTGTTCTGGCCCACGGTGCCCTAAGTGAGACTAAGGTATTTGGCTATATAGATGTAGGAGTAAGCCCTTTTCCCGCTTCAAATTTCTCTCTGACAGAAATAGCTGCCAGCGTTCAAGACTGGAAAAATCTGGGTGTTTACGGCATTTTACTAGATAATTTTGGCTATGACTTCGGGCTAAGCCGAGATAGGCAGAATGCGGCTGTGGGCTATGTAAAAAGTGAAGGGATGAAAGTCATAGCTAATGGCTGGAATCCAGATGATGTATTCGGAACGCTATCTACCGCCCAAAACCCTAACCAGACCCCTACTTTATTGGATGCTGATGACATTTATCTGTCTGAAAGCTACCAGATCCAGGAAGGTGCCTACCAAGATCCCACTATCTGGAAGGATAAAGCTGTCAAACTAGAACAGTACCAAAGGAGTCTAGGGTTCAGTATATTCTCTGTTACCACTAATGATATCAATAATGCCTATGTGAAAGATAAGGCTGATTACTCCTGGTATTCTGCCGTGTTGTATGGACATGAAGCTTGGGGTTGGGGAGAGTATGTATTCTCCGCTCAGAGTGATCCAGCTGTTAACGGTAGAGCACCATCTAGGCCCAGACCTACCATAGATCCGGGAGATAGATTTACTTCTGCTGTCACCCAAAACGGAACTAGACATAGTAGGAGAACCAATCAAGGAAGACCTTTACTATCTTTATTATCCAGAGGAACCATTTGGGTGGATACAGCGGATAATACCTACAGGTTTTGGACATTCAGATCGGTAGTTATTCAGTTACTGAGTACTCCTGTAAGGTCTGTAAGAGAATTTATCATCTTGATATTCAGGCGGAAATAAGCCCAAATACATACTGTTTTCTATTGAGAAGAAGGGAACTATTGTTAGATACTTTTCCCTGTTAGCAGTATTTTTACGCTTAGTGCCTGTCTGATAGAAGGAGTTATTTTGTAGGAGAATTCTCTTTTATAGAAGGTAAGGAGCTTCCCAAGGAAGAAACGAATTACCAAAGAATGATGAGTGATAAGCTTATAGGGGTAAGCCATTAAGACTCTAGAAAGTAATAGTATTTAGCTCGTCAGCCGGTGGGATAAAAGAGGAAGAAATATCTCATGGAGTTCTTCTGAGGCTTTATTCATCAATCTTAATGCGACTCCTTACAAGTACCCCTCTTCTATGCCAACTCAAACATGTGGGTGGATTTCCTCAGGTGGTCCTGGAAAGGAACAACTATCTATACCATTCTCCCTGCTACCATTGTCATCGCTGCATACATCATCATAGGTGTGTATTGTGACACAGATAATTTGACTATTTAGCTTCTTCTCCTACGCCTGCTTTTGAAGGCTTAATGGATCTACTACAGCATGAGTAGTATTAAGAATGTTAAACTCCAGCTTTCAGTACAGATACGACCCATAGTCCTATATAAATGCAACACTGTTGCAAATCCCATATTTATTTTCTATTGTTGGTCCTAAAGTTGCCCCTTTTCCTCGTGCTTAGAAATGGTTGGTCTTTGAGGCCTTGTGGGTACCTGTCATTTGGTTCGATTTAAATGACTGTAGGTCGAGTTAAACTATAATCCTTCCTTAGCTAGTAAAGATGCACCATATTCAAAAGTCCATACTTTTCTGGGTACTGATAAAGTGGATAGCTTTAAGCCATTGTGTGGCTCAAATCACCTTTGAACCCCCAGCGGAGCCTGAGAAGATCCAGGCGGTCAGGGTGTCTAACCCTATCAATATTGATGGGAAGTTGGATGAACTGGGCTGGCTGACTGCTGTACCCATTACCTCTTTCATACAAAAAGATCCTAACCAGGGAGATACGGTAAGTATGCCTACGGAGGCAAGAATTCTGTTTGATGAGGAATATTTATACGTAGGAGCCATTTGTAAAATGACGAATGGAAGAGCAGATATTAGAACCCAAAATATGCAAAGGGATTTTAATTACTTCCAAAATGATATGTTCGGGATAGCGATAGATGGATTTCTTGATAAGCGGAATGCCATGGCGTTCCAAACCAACCCTCATGGTACCCAACGAGAAATTTTGGTTATGGATGATGAGATTTTTAACCGAGAATGGTCTGGTTTATGGAAAGTTAGAACCCAAATTTCAGATTCTGCCTGGATGGCTGAAATGGCTATCCCTTGGAAAACGCTTAGGTATCCTCCTGGCTGTAATAAAATTGGCGTTATCTTAACGAGAAACATCCGAAGTAAAAATGAGTATGTTTCCTTTCCGCCAGTCCCCCGTGCCTTCAATGTATACCGAATGCCGTATGAGGCTATTCTGGGGGGAATAGAGCCGCCACCTCCTTCTGCGAATGTACAGGTGATCCCGTATGCACTCGTCAATAATGACAGATCTTCCGTTGATGGAGAGCTTATGGAAGAAAGTACAGATTTCAAAGCTGGCGGGGAAGTCAAATGGGTTACGGGCCCAAGTTCCGTACTGGATTTTACCTTCAATACAGATTTTGCACAAGCTGATGTAGACCGACAAGTAGTGAACCTGACCCGCTTTTCTGTTTTTTTCCCTGAAAGGAGGCAATTCTTTCTGGAAGGGAATGAAATCTATAGCATGGCGGCATGGGATTTATTACAGCCCTTTTTTAGTCGGAGAATAGGACTGGATGACAGTGGAAATCCTATTCCTATTGATGGGGGAGTTAGGTTTACCAATCGGAGTAAGAAACAAAACATAGGTCTCTTAGCCATCAGACAGCGAGAGAATGGAGATACGCCGGCTGCTAACTTTGCTGTGGCCCGCTATTCTGCAAATCTTTCCTCCCAGGGGCGCATTGGAGGGATGGCCACTTTTAGACATGATGAGGCAGATGCTTCCGGCCAAACCACCACAAACGCCACAGCTACCATTGACGGGTTTTTCCGCCCTACGCAGCAAATTAATTCTTTCTGGATGCTGTCCGGCTCAAAAACGACTGGGGCCATTGAGGATGAAGGGCTTTCTGGCGCCACCTGGACCTACTACAGCAATAACTGGATTTATCTGGGCTTGGTAGAAGCCTTTGTGTCGGAGAATTACAATCCGAGAGCTGGATTTATTCATGCTGACAATTACTTGCTGACAAGCCCAGCCGTCTCCTTTAAGTTGCGTCCCAAATGGCTTCCTACATTCATTCGGCAGTATAGTCCAGACGTTACCACCTATCTGTATAATTATCTGGATGACCTTTCTTTTAGGGAAGGCTTCGTGAGTTACGCCCCATTCTCCATAGAACTTCAGGACGGTAGTGAATTATCCTATAGCTTACGTACCAATTGGCAGTCTCTACGTGAGACCTTTTCACCTGTAGGGATAGACATTCTTCCTGGTGATTACCAGTATACCAGTCATCGTTTCAGCTACTTTGGTGACTTCTCCAAAAAGTTCGCGCTTAGTGCAGCCTACCGTTTTGGGGGATACTTTGATGGTAAACTAACCAATGTGTCTTCTTCCCTGAGATTTGCCCCTCTGCCGCACATTCAGGTAACGGCTGATTATGAATATAACCAGCTTTCTGATTTGGGAGCAGAAATCAGTACAGCAGAAACGCATCTGATAGGAACAGAGTTACGCTTAGCCCTAAACCCCAGGGTACAGCTCATCTCCTTCCTACAGTACAACACGGCTTCTGAGAGAACCACGCTAAACAGCCGATTTGTCTGGGAGTACAATCCGCTTTCCTACATCTATTTGGTATTTAATGATAACCGTCAGGATGTATTTGAGTCTGCAACAGGCCTGACTAACAGCTTGCGTGATCAACAGGGAATATTTAAGGTGACCTTTCTAAAACAGTTTTAGGAGAATTTCTACATAAGAATTTCCGGTAGTGGTTCAATTATAAGGATGCGTTATGTGCCATAATGTAAAACTTCAATTGGCATTCGAGATTGATCTGACACTTAGAGAAAGAAAGGGTCCTTCTTACTAGCCTAGCAATTCTCTGCCTGAAGGTATTATTTATCCTTTCCACATGATTAGTCTGCTTGTGATCGCTTATGCACTGATTATCAGGTACAAATTGATCATAAGCATCCCACCGATCTGTATAAAATTTAGCCCTTTTGCGAACTGATTCTGGGATACTCTCCCACAGAATTTGTCCCGTTTCAGCACTCCTGTCCCCGACTGCCATTCCGATAATTCGAGGACTATTCCTATCTCTGGCTAACCAAACCCATCTTTTCTGTTCTTTATTCCCAACATAGGTCCACATCTCATCTAGCTCAACCCCTTTTACCTCATGTTGACTAGGTAATTGGGCCACTTCAAAGAACTCTCCATA
>JBCCLI010000486.1:0-4618 GCA_039026975.1 Bacteroidota bacterium
ACTAACGAATTTGCAAAGGGATGGCCTGTCCTTTTGGCCTCCTTTATTGGGATAGGCGTAGGTATCACTTCACTGGCATATTATTCTAATGGCATCTGGGTTATCCCTTGGCAGGAGGAGTTTGGGTGGAGTAGGGCAGAAATAGGGATTGGACAAGGGTTAGCAGCACTCGTTCTGGTAGTGGGTTCTCCCTTTGCCGGATCTATGATAGACAAGTATGGGCTACGAAATTTGGCGGCGCTCTCCATCTTATTTTATGGCATAGGCTACCTCCTCTTTAGCTATATGAATGGACCTATCTGGTTGTTCTACCTGATCGCCCTCATGTTTGCCTTTTCTGCTTTGCTGACTACGCCCCTCGGATTTACCCGTTCCATCAATGCATGGTTTCATAAGAACAGAGGATTGGCGCTAGGCTTAGGGATGACCTCTACCGGACTAGGTGGATTTTTAGTCCCCAGATACCTGACGCCCTACGTGGCAGAAAACGGTTGGCGATCAGGCTATGTGGCATTATTTGTCATTGTGATGATCGCAGTTCCCTTGGTGTGGTTGCTACTCAAGAAAGAGGTGCCTACAGCAGAGGATGCTACAGAAGAAGATAAAGAAAGAATGCTCACAGGGATCACTCTAAAAGAGGCAGTTAAACAGCCCGTTTTTTGGATGATAGCGGCTATTTTTGTCCTTATTGCAGTAGGGATACTAGGGTTAATTCCCAGCTTTATTCCTCTTTTGCAAGATGCAGGTATGACGCCTGTTAGAGCTGGACAGCTTGCTGGTATACTTGGCTTATCTGTGATGGTAGGACGTATCCTAACAGGCTTTCTCATAGATAGATTCTTTGCTCCCAGAGTGATTACGGTTGTGTTTACCCTGGTATCAGCTGGTCTACTGGCCCTCATCCTGGGTGGTGCTGAATACGCTTTATTTTCTGCTGTGGCACTTGGTTTTGCTGTGGGAGCGGAAGTAGATTTAATCGGCTATTTAAGTGTGAGGTACTTTGGCCTGAAACACTATGGCGCTATCTACGGGACCTATTACAGCATGTTCAACCTTGGGGCGGTAGTAAGCCCTCCCGCAGCTGGATTTATCTGGGATAAGACCGGAGATTATGACTTAGCGCTGATGATTGGCATTGGGCTGATTATCTCTGCCGTACTTATTTCTCTCTTCATGCCAAAATTTCCCGATTCAACGCCAGCACACTGATACCTGAATACAGATGAAAATCATAGACCTGTCCAAAACCATTCAATATAATTCGGGGGACCCCTTCTTCATGAAGGTGAAGATCAAACATAAATCCCATAAGAAGTCGCGCTTACTCATTCGCTTATTAGGACTCCCCTTTAAGCTTTTTCCCCAGAAGTTTCTTGGTTGGGCAGACGATGAGATCCGTAAGATGGGGGTACACTCTACTACCCATATAGATGCGCCCTGGCATTATGCGCCCACCTCAGAAGGCAAACCTGCCAAAACCATTGATCAGCTGCCCCTGGAATGGTGCTATGGGCCTGGCGTAGTGATAGATATGAGCCATAAGGAAGACTTTGATCCCATTACTTCTGCAGATCTCATTTCCTTTCTGGAGAATTACCAGATTCAGCTGGAGAAAGGGATGATTGTGCTTATTAGGACAGGTCGGGATAAGCATATGGGCACTAAGAAGTTCTTTACCCACGGAACGGGTATGAGTGCGGAAGCTACAGAATGGCTCATCCAGCAGGGCATCAAAGTCATGGGCATAGATCAGTGGGGCTGGGACCTTCCACTCCCTTATCTCATAGAACAAGCCAAAAAGAGCCAAAACGCCGAACTCTTCTGGGAAGCCCACCTCGTAGGAGTTGAGCACGAATACTGCCACATGGAACAGCTCACCAACCTGGATGCCTTACCCATCACAGGCTTTGATGTGGCCTGCTTCCCGATTAAGATTAAAGGAGGTTCTGCTGCTCCGGCCAGGGTGGTGGGGATATTAAAGAATTAATGACATTGTAGAGCCGGGATGCATCGAAATTCTACATCTTCCATCAAGAGATTTTCATAAATCTCATTTTTTGATCCCCTCTTGGGAGGGGCGCAGGGGTGGGTTTCATAGGTTAGTTATACCACCTTCCTCTTTATTAATCAACGCTCCATTAGTCATGAAACCACCCATTATTCCTTATAACCCCAAACTCAAAGAAAGAGCCAAGTGGCTAAGGAAAAATATGACGCTAGCAGAAGTCCTTCTGTGGAAACGGGTAAAGGGGAAACAACTATTAGGGTATGATTTTGATAGGCAGAAGCCACTAGATGAGTTTATTGTTGACTTTTATTGTAGGGAACTAAGGCTAGCCATAGAGGTAGATGGAAGGAGTCATGATCAGAAAGGGGCTTTTGAAAAAGATCAGTACCGACAGGAAAGGCTAGAATTTCTAGGTGTAAGATTTCTCAGGTTTAGAGACTATGAGGTATTAAAGGATATTGAAAATGTTCTTTCGAGAATAGAAGGCTGGATATTAGAGAATAATTAGTTGGAATGAGTAACCTAACTCACCTCTGTGTCTCCTCCCAAGAGGAGAATTCATTAAAAAGTCAAAACGCTGAACTCTTCTGGGAAGCCCAGCTCGTAGGGGTAGAGCACGAATACTGCCATATGGAACAGCTCACCAACCTTTATGCCTTACCCATCACAGGCTTTGATGTTGCCTGCTTTCCGATAAAGATTAAAGGCGGCTTTGCAGCTCCGGCCAGGGTGGTGGGGATGGTAAGGGGGTAGCTTACCTTTAATTTCACTGAATAATAGGAGTATTAAGCTTAAATTAGAATGGGTGAATACAAGTATTAGGATAGATTCCAAAGTTTATCCCGTGGCTAAAGGGAATATTGAACCTGCCATCTACAGTGAATCCACTAAAACTATTTTTCGTTATATTTGAAGTGAGAATAAACAGTCTTTGGCCATGAGCAACAATCTGTCTAATACCCCACTGACCCAGCAACAGCTGGAAATTCTCAAGCTTTTCTCTAGAGAGCTTGACGAAAATGACATGCTCGAAATCAAGCGACTAATAGTAAAGTATTTAGCTGAAAAAGTTACCTCAGAAGTAGATTCCATTTGGAAAGCTAGGGATTGGACGGAAAAAGATATGGAGTCTATTTTAAATGAACACTTACGCACTCCTTATAATCCTAAAAACTAACCTTTTACTTTGAATGTAGTCCTAGATACTAATGTCTTAATCGTTGCTATTTCTTCTCATTCTCCTTACCGTCCTATTTTCGATAGTTTTCTAAAAGAGGAATATTCTCTTTGTGTGACTTCTGACATTCTTATGGAATATGAGGAAATAATTGGTAGATATCTTGGGAATAAAATCGCTACTAATGTTCTTCAATTAATAGAGAATTCTCCTAATGTTAATTGGATCACAAGATATTATAAGTGGGAGTTAATCAAGGATGATCCTGATGACAATAAATTTGTTGACTGTGCCATTGCTGGTAATGCAAAGTTCCTGGTCAGCGAGGATAAGCACTTCCATATTTTGAGGGAGATTGAATTCCCAAAATTGAATTTGGTCAATGCTAAGGAGTTTCTAAAAGAGCTTGAGAATTAACAGCTCCCCCCCTACAACAACGCCCCTCTCTGATACACCTTCATATTGCTGTCCTGCTTAATCATGTCAGCGGCTTTTTCGGCTATCATGATGACAGGCGCATTGGTGTTACCTGATATGACGGTAGGCATAATGGAGGCATCTACCACACGCAGGTTTTTGTAGCCATGAACTAACAACCTGCTGTCAACCACGGCCATGGAGTCCATCCCCATTTTACAGGTGCCAACAGGATGGTAGCAGGTTTCTACTACGCTCAGCATATGCTCACTGAGCGCTTTGTCGTCTTTGTAGTTGGTGGGGAAGTGTATTTCCTTTCTGAAGGGCGCAAAGGCGTCTGATTCCAGCACCATTCTGGCCATTCTCATACCCGCCATCATAGCCTCATAGTCCTCATTTCCTTCGTCAGAAAAATAGTTGGGATCTATGACTGGGGCTTCCATAGGGTTGTTGGAGTTAAGGGTTACGCTTCCTACACTCTTGGGTCTAAGGAGGGTAGGAAGGATGGAGAATCCATCTACTCCATAGGGGAATACCTCAATGTCGTGAATGTCGGTAGAGTGTGCCGGCGCAAAGTGGAACTGCATATCTGGTCTGTCCAGCCCTTTCTTTGTTTTCAGGAAGGCACAGGCTTGTAGCGGACTGGTGGTAAAGGGTCCCTTCTTGAAGAGGAAGTATCTGAGGATATTCCAGAAATTCTCCGCTGAGTTAAGCGTATTCTTTTTGGTGGCCAGGGCGGAGATTCCACTGATGAGATGGTCTTGTAAATTCTGGCCTACACCCGGAAGGTCTGTAACGGCAGAGATCCCTTTTAGCTTGAGTTGATCTACGGGGCCTATACCGGATAGCATGAGAATCTGTGGAGAATTAAAGGCTCCTGCTGATAGAATCACTTCCTTCTCTGCATAGGCCCAATCCAAGGCACCATCTGTCAGAAACTCTACGCCCAAGGCACGTGAGTTATCCAGCATGACCCGCTGTATGTGAGCTTCTGTGATGACCAGAAGATTCTTTCT